>JAEVHO010000008.1 GCA_016802835.1 Micromonospora sp. ATA32
CCGAGCCGGTGGACGGCCGAGTCGCCGGAGCGGCGGCGGCGATGCGGGCCGAGGAGCGGCTGACGGGCGCGAGGTCCGCCGGCGGGTTCCGGGCGCTGACGGTACGACTGTCCCGGTACGGCCTGGCGCGCGAGGAGCTGGCCCGGCGCTTCGACGCCCGGCCGGTCAACGTGGCGGCCCGCTTCCTCGACCACCTGCACGCCCTGGTCGACGAGCACCCCAAGCCGACCTGGGAGACGGTGGTCGGGGCGGACATCGCGCCGCCGGGCTCCCGGGGTGCCATCAAGCTGGGGGAGTACGTCGAGCGGGCGTGGCAGCTGGCCGCGCCGGAGCTGCGCGCCGAGCTGTCGGCCGAGGCGGGGCCGGTGCTGTTGCACGACGCGGCGGTGCTGGCGCGGTACCGGGCGATGGACCGGCTCTACGAGCTGGCCGATGCGGCGCGTGGTGGGGCGGGGGGCGTGTGGGTGCTCTGCCCGATGGAGGACCCGGCGCTGCTGCCCAAGTTGGACGGTGCGGTGGTGCGGGTGGGCGACAACGAGTGGATCGGGCTGCCGGACGCCTGGGTGGCAAACGCCCACCGCAGCGCGGTGGCCGCCTCCTGACGCCCCGGCCGACGCGGCAACGCCAGCGCGTCCCGAACTGGGCATGGCTGTCGGCCTGGGCCGACGAAACCCGTGCTGAACGGCTTGTCGGGTCGCTGGGCCTATGCTCTGCCACGTGAACGAGAAGCAGTGGAGCGGCGTGGACCTGGGCAAGGTGTTGCGTGCCGTCGAGGACGCCGCCCCGGTCGACGCGGTGGAGGCGGTCACCCGAGGGATCGGTGTCGACCTCGATGCCCTGTCGGTGTCGTTCCTCATCGCGGACATGAGCGGCCGGGCTCTCGTTCGGCTGGCCCATGTTCCCCTCGGGGGCCTGGCCGGACGGCGCCGGCAGGACGAGGACGTCGCCACCGTGCTGCCCTTCGACGGCGGGCCACAGGAACAGGCGCTGCGCTCCCAGCGCGTGCAGGTCAGTCCGCGCGGCGATGATCACCTCGTGCTGGCGCCGGTCACCCAACGGGGCGAGGCGATCGGGCTGCTGGAGATCTCCTTGCCGGTCGAGCCGGACGACGTCGCCCTGGCCGAGATCTCCCGGGCCGCGCACGCGCTGGCGTTCGTGGTGATCGCCGCCCGCCGGCACACGGACCTGTTCGAGTGGGGTCAGCGGACCACTCCGTTCAACCTGGCCGCCGAGATCCAGCGCCGGCTCCTGCCCTCCGCGTTCACCTGCGAGGCCGGCTCGTTCACTCTCGCGGCGTGGCTGGAGCCGGCGGCCAGCATCGGCGGGGACACCTTCGACTACAGCCTCGCGCGGAACCTGCTGCATCTGAGCCTCACCGACGCCGTGGGGCACGGCGTGCACAGCGCCCTGACCGCGACGCTCTGCGTCGGGAGTCTGCGGCACACCCGTCGCCGGGGTCACACGTTGCTGGAGCAGGCCCTTGCCGCGAACTCGGCGCTGATCGAGAACCCGCCGGGCGGGTTCACCTTCGCCACCGGACTTCTCGGCCGGCTCGATCTGCGCACCGGCGTGCTGAGCATGGTCAACGCCGGGCACCCCACCCCGATCCTGGTGCGCGGGGGAACCGTCCAGACCGTCGCGCTGCCGGCCGATGCGCCCTTCGGCGTATTGCGTCAGGGCACCTACCGCACGACCGACGTCGCGCTGCGCCCCGGCGACCGGCTCATCCTGGTCACCGACGGCATGCTGGAACGCGGCGCCGCCCGCCTCGACCTGTCCACGCGGCTGCCGGGCCTCGCCGATCTGCACCCCAGGGAGGTCGTCCGCGTCCTCGGCGATGCCGTCCTCGACGTGGCCGGACCCACCCTGCCCGACGACGCCTGCATGCTCGTCCTCGACTGGCACGGCGAACACGGCGGCAACCGCTCCACCACGGCCGGCGCCGATCCACACCGGGCGAGTGCCCTCCCGTCCGCCTGACTGGTCGTCCGTCGACCGTGAAGCAGGCAAGTTGGGCGGCGCTGGTGGCCCGCAGGGTCTCGCTGGCCGGCGCATCGCCGCCGGTCGCGCCGACGGCGTCACCGAGCATCAGCCCGAGCACGCGGCCCCCGAGCGGCTGCGAGCTGCTCCGCGGTCACCTTGGTCACGTCGCGAAGCACCGGGGCGGGTAGCAGGGGAGTGTTTCGGGGCCGAGCTGGTGGTGGCGGGCCACAGGCCGGCGAGTTGAACGTAGATCTCGCGCTTGGCGGTCGCGTTGCCACGCCGGTTGATGACGTAGCCGGTCAGCCAGACCCAGCCGGCGTACGTCGGGCGGTCGCAGACCGAGACGACGCGGAAGGTCAGGGCGCGGTCACCGGCGAACTGCACCGAGGCGCGGCCGTCGATCCGGAGCAGGTCGCCCGGTTCCGGTCGCACGGCTACCAGGGCCCTTCGTTGGGTGGGCGGCACTCGCGGGCGTGCATGGTCTGCCAGTCGCGCAGCGCCCGCTTGAGCCGGTCGTTCTCCTGGTCGAGCAGGCGTACCCGCCGGTGGAGGTCGGTCAGCTCGTCGGCGAGCTGGGCCTGGAACTGGCGTACCTGATCGGGGTCGACGCCACGGCGGCGCGGGTCGAACGTGCGGGTCCGCACCTCGTGCGGGGTCAACCGGGCCGGTTGGCCGGTCCCGTAGAGCTGGCCGGATCGATACACCTGGGCCACGTCGGTCCTTTCCGGGGCAGGCGGGAGCGCGGAGGGTCGATGCGGTGGGTCTGGAAGGGCGGGCCGTCCGCATGCCGGCCGCGGGCGGCCCGCCCGCTCCGCCGCCGCAGCTCTGTTCAGCGGTACGACAGCGGAGCAGTCCGGTGGGTCGGGACGGGCGCGCGCACCCGCCCCGACCAGGGGGATGAGCCGAACTCGTTGCCACGCGAGGACCGGCTCAACCCCAACTTAACTAGGGAACACAGGGAAGTCAAAGAACATTGTTGAGCTATTCGAGTTGTGATCGAATCGGGTTGCCACGCGAGGAGTGACATGCCCGAATCAGCTGGATATCTACGCATCGCCGACGACGTGATGGCCGACGTCAGGTCGGGGAAGCTCAAGCCAGGGGACCGGCTCCCCTCGGTCGCCGAAACCCGTGCGGGCTACAGCGTCAGCTACGGGACCGTGCAGTTGGCCTACGTCCGCCTCGAAGCCCTGCGGGTGATCCGCCGGCAGCAGGGCAAGGGCGTCTTCGTCACCGATCCGAAGACCTGGATGCGCGAGCCCTGAGTTGCATGCGCGCACGCAGTCGCGCGCTGATGTGCGATTATCGCACCATGGCTGACGAGTTGGCATGGGGCGAGATCGGCGAGCGAGTGCGTCAGGCACGCCTGTCCGTGGCCATGTCCCAGCAGGATCTTGCCGCCGCCGTCGGTCTTGACCGCACCATGTTGGCAAAGGTTGAGGCCGGCACCCGGCGGTTGGACGGCCTGGAGTTGGCACGACTTTCCCGGGCGCTGCGGATCTCGATGGATTACTTGATCAGGCCCCGGCCGGCGGTGCTGTCTCGGCGGGCGGTGCCGTTGACGGAGGACAGCGACACCGAGGCGGCTCGATCCTCGGAGCGGCTGGAAATTGCCTTGGTCGAGTGGCTACGCAACGTGCAGCAGCTCACAGCCCTCGGCATGCTGAACCTCCAACCGCTGCTTCGCTACGTACACCCTGTGGCGTCCGAGGCGGACGCGCGGCTTGCGGCTCAATGGGTACGCCGGCAGCTCGGGTTGGGCGACGGACCGATCGACAGCCTCATGGAGGTCTGCGAACGCGCGGGCCAGTGGGTCCTGGTCACGGATCTGCCGGGCGACGGCGCGTCGCTGGTCGAGGGCGACATCGCCGTCGCGGTGGTGAGCACGAAGGGCGATCCGGGAAGGCGGCGTGCCACGGCCGCCCACGAGCTGGGTCACCTGATCATCGGGGACGAGTATTCGAGCGACCTCGGGGTGCATGCCTCCCGAGCGGACCGCGAGGCGGCCATCGACGCGTTCGCCGCCGAGCTGTTGCTACCGGAGCAGGTGGTTGCGGGCGCGTCAGGCGATGGTCCGCTGTCTCGGGACCAGCTGATCGGCCTCGCGGCTCGGTACCGTACCTCCTGGTTGCTGGCGCTGCGGCAGGCCGAGCAGGCGAGGACGCTCGATGCCGCCACCCGGCGGGCCTGGAGTCAGACGCGTCCGACCCGGGTGGAGTTCATGGAGGCGCTCGGCTGGGCGCCCCAGCCCGACCTGGAAGCGGTGCGGGTGCCACCGGGCTACGCGCATGCGGTGACGCAGGCGTGGCGGACGCACCGGATCACGAGCGTCCGCGCAGTCGAGCTGATGCACGGGCAGATCACCGAGGCCGACCTGCCCGAGGACGACGAGTCGGAGATCGCGCCGTGAGTCTGCCGGCGCAGCCGACCAACCTCCTCGTTCTCGACACCATGGTGCTCAGCCACTTCACGCTCGCCGACCGGTTGGACGTCCTGCAGGATCTGCTGATCGATGCCGAGTGCTGGACGACCCAGGTGGTCCTGGAGGAACTACGCGCAGGGCCGGCCGCACGCCCGGAACCCGTCTCCGTAGCCGAGGACGGCTGGCTGCGGCTCGCCCGGCTCGACACGCTCGACGAGATTCGTTGCTTCACGAAGTGGACCGGGCTGCTTGGTTCGGGAGAGCGCGACCTCGGGGAAGCCTCGGTGATCGCCGCCGCCGAACTGCGCCGGGGTATAGCGATCACCGACGACCGGAATGCGACGCAGGTCGCGCGGCACCACGGAGCGCGGGTCCACGGCACGATCTGGCTGCTGGCGGCTGCTTGCCGGGACGGTAAGCAGACCGAGACGGCTGCCGGGAACCTCATCGAAGCGCTCAGGACGACCGGAGCCCGCATGCCGTGCTCCGGTGCAGAGTTCCCGGCCTTCGCACGTAAGTACAACCTGCTTTAGCGGTCCTGACGGATTCTCGACCTGACGGACGGCGGCGTCCCGTCGGCGGGACGGCTAGAGTCATCGCGTGATCGACCGGAAGCTGCTCTTGTCCGACCTGCAGAAGCAGGTCAAGAACCTGGAAAAGGACCTGCGGGAGCAGGCCGAGTCGGTCGAGGAGGTGCGCCTCCGCCTGCGTGGCGAGTACGACCACGCCTTCAAGGTCGGACGTACCGCCGCCACCTGGGCGGCCTGGCGGGACGAGCGGGTCACCCAGGTCGCCGTCGCCTGGGTGCTCGGCACCGTTTTCGTACGCTTCTGCGAGGACAACGGCTTGCTGCCCGACCCGTACCTGGCCGGGGCGGGGGACCGGCTGGTGCTGGCCGAGGAGGCCGAGGCGCAGTTCTTCCGCGACCGGCCCGAGGAAACCCTGCGTGGCTGGCTTGAGCAGGGCTTCGACGCCATCGCCAGCACCCAGGCCGGCAAGTCACTGTTCGACAAGCGGCACAACCCGCTCTACCAGATCCCGCTGTCGCACGACGCGGCCAAGGAGCTGATCGGCTTCTGGCGCCGGCGCGGCGAGACCGGCGGCCTGGTCCTCGACTTCACCGACCCGGAGTGGGACACCCGCTTCCTCGGCGACCTCTACCAGGACCTCTCCGAGGCGGCCCGCAAGACCTACGCCCTGCTCCAGACGCCGGAGTTCGTCGAGGAGTTCATCCTCGACCTCACGCTTACCCCGGCGATCGATGAGTTCGGCCACGACGTGATCAAGATGATCGACCCCACCTGCGGCTCGGGCCACTTCGTCCTCGGTGCCTTCCACCGCCTCCTCAAGGAGTGGGAGCAGAACGCCCCCAACCGCGACCCTCGCGAGCGAGTACGCCTCGCCCTCGACGCGGTGCACGGGGTAGACATCAATCCCTTCGCCGTAGCCATCGCCCGCTTCCGCCTCCTGGTCGCCGCCCTCCGGGCCAGCGGGGTCAAGACCCTCGCCGACTCGGCAGGGTACGTCTTCCCCATGCACCTCGCCGTCGGTGACTCCCTGCTCAAGCGACGGCAAGACACGCTTCCCGGCACAGATCCGAACGGGGACGCGATGGCGGAGTTCGCCTACGCGACCGAGGACCTCAAGGACTACCCTGCATCCTCAGCCCGGGCCGCTATCACGTCGTGGTTGGCAACCCGCCCTACATCGCCGTCAAGGACAAGGGCCTCAACGAGGCCTACCGCGAGATGTACGACGCCTGCTCCGGCAAGTACGCCCTGTCGGTGCCGTTCGCGCAGCGGTTCTTCCAGCTCGCCAAGCCCGGCGACGGCGACGGTAAGGGAGCCGGGCACGTCGGCCAGATCACCGCGAACTCGTTCATGAAGCGCGAGTTCGGCAAGAAAATGATCGAGAAGCTGTTCGCCGTCGAGGTTAACCTGACCAATGTCATCGATACCTCTGGTGCCTACATCCCTGGCCACGGCACGCCGACTGTCATCTTGATAGGCCGCAACACCAACCGTGGCCGAGCGGGCACGATCCGGACCATCATGGGCATCCGCGGCGAGCCCAGCGCCCCGGTCAACCCGCGCGACGGCTTCGTCTGGCAGGCCATCGTTGGTCAGGTCAACCGCCCAGGCTCCGAGAGTCAATGGGTTACCGCCGCCGACACCCCACGCTCGAGCTTGGCAGCCTTCCCTTGGAGCCTGAGCGGTGGCGGCGCGGGTGACGTGATGGGCGTTATCGAGTCAGGCAAGGTCACTCTCGACCACATGTTGTCCGCCTCGGGCTTTGCGGCGATCACGGCAGAAGACGACGCCTTTTTCCTTCCTTACGGCAGTTCGGCGAAGGTGGAGGCCGTTCGGTCGGTGGTGACAGGCGACGTGGTTCGTGATTATCAGACTGAGCCCGATGTCCTGAGTGTTTGGCCATACGACGACGACTTGCGGACCCAAGCAATAGGGGCGCTTCCGGAGACTTACAGGCATCTCTGGCCCAACCGCCGGGTCCTGCAACGACGAAAGCGTTTCGGTACGCTCATCGAAGACATACCGTCATTGCAGTGGCACGAGTACGGGGAACTCTACCGCGACAAGCTGCGGACGCCATTGTCCGTGGTGTTTGCGTTCGTCGCAACGCATAACCACTTTGTGTTGGACCGTGGTGGCAAGGTCTTCAATCGAACCGCCCCCGTGATTAAGCTGACCGACGGGGCATCGGAGGCCGATCACCTTCAGTTGCTAGGTCTGCTCAACAGTTCGACCGGCTGCTTCTGGCTAAAGCGAGTCAGTTTTGATCGAGGCAATGGTGGAATCGGTGGCGGGATCGCTAGCGAGGACTGGGAACGGTTTTACGAGTTTACTGGTACCAAGCTGCAGGAGTTTCCGCTGCCGTCGGCGTACCCCCTTGAACTGAGCCGGGAGATCGACGGCCTGGCGCAGCGGCTCGCCACGGTGACCCCGGCGGCGGTCGCGGCTTCTGGGGTGCCGACCCGCGAGCGGCTGGCTGCCGCGCGCGATGAGTGGCACTCGGTCCGGGCGCGGATGGTCGCGTTGCAGGAGGAGTTGGACTGGCAGGTCTATTCGCTCTACGGGTTGCTGGACGAGGAGTTGATCGCCCCGGCCGGCTTGGTGCCGGAGTTGAAGCTGGGGGAGCGGGCGTTCGAGATCGTGCTCGCCCGCAAGGTGGCCGCCGCTGAGGCGGAGACGCAGTGGTTCGCGCGGCACGGGTCGACGCCGATCACGGAGCTGCCGGGGCACTGGTCGGACGAGTACCGGACGATGGTGGAGCGGCGGATCGCGGTCATCGAAGGCAACCGCAACATCGGGCTGATCGAGCGGCCGGAGTGCAAGCGGCGTTGGGCCAGCGAGGGCTGGGACGCGATGCAGGCGAAGGCGCTGCGCGACTGGCTCCTCGACCGGTGTGAGGCGCGTGAGCTGTGGTACCAGCACGTCGACGGGTTGGAGCAGCCGCGCCCGCTGACCACCGCCCAGCTCGCCGACGAGCTGCGCCGCGACGACGACGTGCTCACCGTCGCCAACCTCTACGCGCCCGGTCAGGATCTCAGCAAGGTGATCGCCGGCCTGGTCGCCGACGAGCACTTGCCGCATCTGGCCGCGCTGCGCTACAAGGACTCCGGCCTGGCCAAGCGCGCCGACTGGGAGCAGGTGTGGGACCTGCAGCGGCAGGAGGATGCGCTGCCCGACGAGGCGGCGAGGCGGGAGTTCCGCAAGGGCATCCCGGTGCCGCCGAAGTACACCTCGGCGGACTTCCTCAAGACCAGCTACTGGCGGCACCGGGGCAAGCTCGATGTGCCCAAGGAGCGGTTCGTCTCGTACCCGGGTGCCGGCCGTGACGGTGACCCGTCGCTGCTGGTCGGATGGGCCGGCTGGGACCACCGCGAGCAGGCCCAGGCCCTGGCCACCCTGATCGTCGCCCGCGAGCAGGAGGACGGCTGGGCCGCCGACCGGCTACTTCCGCTGGTCGCGGGGTTGCGCGAGATCCTTCCCTGGGTACGCCAGTGGCACGGCGAGTTCGACCCGGAGTGGGGTGCCTCGCCGGCCGACATCTACGCCGGCTTCCTCGCCGAGACCACCAACCGCCTCCACCTCACCAACGACGCGCTCACCTCGTGGCGCCCGGCCAAGGCCACCCGTGGCCGTAGAGCGAAGCAGTGAACAGAGCAGCGGGCGTCGCTGTCTACCCTTCCCGCACGTCAGGAGCCGAGAATGGATAACGAGATTCAGCTGATCAGTGACGGCGATGGCCTGGCTGTCATCGGTGACCCGGCGGCGGTGGAACTCTTCCTCGTCTCCGAGGGGCTGTCGTCGAAGGAGCTGGGACTGCATCGGCTCGGACCTGCCCTCGGTAAGGCTGCGGGAGTCGCACAGGCAGGTTCCGAGTTCGCCGCCAACTCGGGTCGCTGGATGAAATTGACTGAGGAGTCCGCGAAGATCGCGGACAAGTTCCCGATGGTCACGAACTCGGTCTCCGGCCACGCCCATGCCACGCTCAGGGCACAGAATGGCCAATTCGTCAAGAACCTCCAGTTCGTGAAACCCGGACCGCTTCTGACCAACCCTGCGTTCCTGGCTGGCGCAGCGGGGCTCATGGCACAGCTTGCGATGCAACAGAGCATGAAGGAGATCACCGACTATCTCGCCACGATCGACGAAAAGGTCGACGATGTGCTCCGCGCCCAGAAGGACGCCGTGTTGGCCCGCATGATCGGAGTCGGCTTCGTCATCGAGGAGTCCATGACCATCCGAGAGAAGAGGGGCCGGGTCGACGAGATCACGTGGTCGAAGGTGCAGGGCGCGCCGGCGACGATCGCAGAAACCCAGGCGTACGCGTTGCGTCAACTCGACGCACTCGCCGAGAAGCTGGAGCGCAAGACCACGATCGGTGATCTCGCCAAGGCGGCCAAGGAAGCAGAGTCCAAGGGACAGGAGTGGCTCGTTGTCCTGGCTCGCTGCTTCCAGCTGCAGGACGCGATCGCCGTGCTCGAACTCGACCGGGTGCTGGACGCGTCTCCGGGGGAGTTGGACGGGCATCGTCTCGGACTGAAGGCTGCCCGGCAGAACCGGCTGGAACTCATCTCACGGTGCACCGAGCGCCTGATGGCCCGCATGGACGCGGCTGCGGGCAGAGCCAACGCCAAGGTGCTGCTGAATCCGATGGACTCCCCGGCCGTGGTGAAGTCGAGCAACCATGTCTCGATCGCCATCGTCGACTTCCAGGGGCGGCTCGGGATCGAGGGCGCTCGCCAGTCGTCGGAGGCGAGACGATGGGCGGACGCGGCCATCGAGGCGAGGGACAAGGCGCTCGAGACAGGAGCAGACGGCGTTGGTGCCGCCAGGCGCCTCGGCGACGAGACCCTCGGCCGAGCCAAATGGGCGACGGGCAAGCTCTCCAGCCGGATCGCCGAGCGAGCGCTCCGACGCCGCGGGGACGACGAGGAACGCGACGAGGAAGGCTGAGTGGGCCGACCGTCGGCCAGGCGGGCTCTGTCGACCTGGCCTGGCGGGACGCCCCCGGTCGCCAGTTCATCGCCGAGGTCAAGAGCCTGGTCGCTGGCAACGAGGTCGAGCATCTCCGGCTCGGTCTCGGGCAGGTCCTCGAATATTGGCACCGGCTTGCAGCCCGTGGCGTGCAGGTCACGTCTGTCCTGCTCGTCACGCGCTGCACGGATCCGGCCTCGACGGCGGTCTGTGCCGACACGGCGTTCTGTTGCTGGCCGGTGACGACGAGTCGAGGTCGGCACCCGTAATGACCTCAGCAGGCGAACGATCCACCCGTGACCGTATTCCCGAAGGATCCATCCCGGATGTGACAGTTATCTGACTCCCCACTCAGATCAACACTTGTCAAAGATTCGATAGTGTCACCCAAAGCGCTGCTCTGACTCCTCGGTGTAGTCGCGGAGCGGATCGCCCTTGGGGGGGTTGTGATGGCGCCGAGCAGGCGGTGGGCGGTCCTCATCGGAGTGAATCACTGTGGGTACGACGTGCAGTTGCCCGCTCTCCGCTATGCCGAGAGCGACGCTCAGGCGATGCGGGGTGTGTTGCTGGACGAGCGGATTGGCACCTTCGACGACGGCGACGTTGAGTTGTACATCGGGCCCTGCGCCACCTGGCATGAGATCAAAACCCGGTTACGAGAGATAGCGCTCGACTCGGGCCCGTCTGATGTCCTGCTCGTCTACTTCGCCGGTCATGCGCTGGTGCCCGAATGGAGCACTCAGCTTGACGCGTACCTCGTCACGGCTGACCTGAATCCGGACGGGCTGCGCCGAGAGCCGGACAACGGGCTGCGGATGGCGTTCCTCAAGCGGGACGTGTTCGAGGCCTTCGCCGGCACCTCGTTCCTCATCCTCGACTGCTGCCATGCCGGGATCTACCTTGACGCCGAGCTGCGTCACGCCGAGGCGATGCAGACATACCGCACCCAGGTTGATCGCCACAGCGCACTGCTGGCCTGCCCGAACGGCTCTGCGGCGCGGGAGAGCGACGAGCATCGGCAGGGAGTGTTGACCCATCACCTGTTGCGTGGGCTCCGTGGGGAGGCCGCCGATAACAGCGGCCGGGTGTCGTTCGGGCAGATGGCCAACTTCGTGGCTGAACAGGGAATCGAACCGCCTCCTGTTCAGCTCGTGCACCTCTGGGGACCGACCACGGTATTAACCCAGCCGCCGGTGTCCCGGAATGACCGACAGGCGCTGAGCGAGCCCGCCAACCCCGGCACCACTCGGCCGTGCAAGAGCCCGCTCGAAGACCTCTCCAGCTCGATCATGCAGCTGCTCAGCCGGGTGTTCCGCTCCGAGGCTCATCCGATGCGGCAGTCGCACCAACAGGGCCAGGCCGAGCGCGTGGAGATCATTCGGTACGCCCTCGACGCCGGCTCGGTCGCGGTGGTGGAGTTCTCTGGCCCGGGAATTGGAGTGGTCAACTCGACAGCCGGGTTCAACAAGGAGGAGCTGCGGCCGCTGCTCGAGCTGAGCGCCGCCGATGCCATCCAGTACCGGACCTCGATGCCCGGACACATCGTCTCGAATGAGGCTGGCCGACGCCTGCTCTGCGTGCCCCTTTCATACGAGGACGACCGGACGCTCACCCTGACCGTGGTGGACCCTGCGCTCGCACCACTCGACATGGGCGAACCCCTGGCCGTCATGCTGCGGACGATCTGGGATTCAAACCCGCTCGACGATCCACTCGAGGCCGAGATGCGGGTGATGACCGCCCTGCGTACGAACTTCGGGCGGTTGCCGCTAAATCTCTACCAGTACGCCTTCAGCCTCTACCAGAAGCTGATCGGCTCGATGATCATGGTGTTTCAGCCCGTCGTGGAACTCGACCTGCGAGCGGCCGGGGTGAGCATCCAAAACTACGAGGCCCTGGCTCGCCGCGGGGCTCACGAGGTCCGCGCTCCGCTGATGGCGCTCCAGATGGCACACGCTTGGGGCGACCGCTTCATCATCGAACGGGACGCCCTCCTACTCGAAAAGGCGGTCCACTCGTACGCTGCCGCCGACGCCGATGCACCCTGGCAGGGTACGAAGCCTCTTTCGGTCAACGTTGCCGTGCGCTCATTGCTCAGCGACTCCTACCTCACCCAGGTGAGCAAGGCCCTCACCGAGGCGGATCTGAACCCACGCACTCTAACGCTTGAGATTTCGGAGCAGGATGCCATCGAGCCCGGCCCGGGTGAGCGATGGCCGCAGGAGCCGCTTGCCTACTTCCACCGGCGACTCACCGAACTTGCCCGGGAGCTCCGAATCAACTTCGCGGTGGACGACTTCGGCGTCGGCTACGCGTCGCTGGCACGCATGGCGGAGCTGCCGTTGACTCAGATCAAGGTCGACCGGGCCGTGCTCCACCACCCGCTGGCCGTGGAGGAGCTAACGCTCGTGGCCCGGGTGGCCCGCGACGCGCTTGACCGCGGGCACGCGCCCAACGCCCGCGCGGTGATAGTCGAGGGCTACGACGACGAGGCGCCAATCGGGCTCAAGCAGATTTACGACCTGGGCATTCACCACATCCAGGGATACTTCTGCGGGGAGGCCGCGTCCACGTCGCTACGTCCGCTGAATCAGTCGGTACGGGAACGTATTGCGGCCCTGGTGAGAGGTGAGGAATGACCAGCGTCAAGCTACTACTGCCGCCGGACGTCATCGAGGAACTTAACCTGCCGTACGAGGGCGTCCGTGACATCTCCGCCATCACCCTCGCCGTCGAAGGGGTCAGCGTGATGGCCAACCTCGCCACGCTGGCTACCCTGCAACCACAGGTGAGTGCGTTGGTCACGGCGATCCGCAACTGGCGGCTGCGCGACCCGCAGCCATCGGTGACCCTGACGGTGAAGGGACCGGGCCTCGATCTGAAGATTGACCTGCCCCGCAACGTCAGTAAGGCACAGCTACTTGATCAGCTCCGGCCGCTCTTCGCCGACGAGGACTGATCGGGCCGGAAGTCGACAACCTGGCGGTCGAGGTCAGGGTGTGCGGTGAAGCGGGCCTCCGGCTCTCCCCATGCCCGGCACTGCACATGGGTGCGGTCGTCGTTCGACCACCAGGCCTCGTAGCGGTACGCGGATGGTGGTAGGCCGCCGGGTACGACGGCCGCCGGTTCCGCCAAGCTGTACCGCATCTCTCGGGTCTGCCTGACGGAGCGACGGGTTGCTGACCGCTGATCCGTCCGTAGGCAACGCGTTAAACAGGGCGTATTCGTCTTCGGAGAGTGCCGAGAGGTCCGCCGTCATCCTTCGACGGTATCGACGCCGTCCCATGCCGGCGAAAGAGCGGCGGGACGCTGGGCAAGTACGACGCCCGACGCCCGGCCAGCCGAGCGCGACCTACCCGATCGCTGCCGAGGAATACTTGTCCGCCTGCTTGCCGAGCAGGTCGGCCACTACATCAGCATCGGCGCTCACCACGCCGGCCGTGCCGGTGGTGATCAGAGTCGGTCCGACGAGGGCGAAGCCTTGCAGTGCGGTTCCACCCTGCAGTTCGATTCGTACGCCCAGGCTCCTCTCGCCGACCTCGGGCAGGTTCATCAGGGCGTAGGTGATCTTGTGGCCATCAGACGTGTCCTTGCGGCAGGTCTCCAGCGTCTTCGCCATCTTGTCGAACGAAGCCTTGGCCTGATCCGGGCTGGCGTACTGCCGCAGGCCGACCAAGATCAGTTGGGCGCTCAAGCCGCCGCCCTTCTGGTACGACTTGGAGACCTTGACCTTGGCAACGTAGGGCTGGCGGTAGTTGCAGAAGGTCTTGTCGGTGTTGGAGCTGTCCGACTCATCTTCGCTGTAGCCGGTCGGCATGGCTGTCAGCGGCAGCAGCGCCCTTGTGAGGGTGGCCTTGTCGAGAATCTTGTATGTCGGACCGGCCGGCGAGGGCTCGGGAGCCGGCGCCGTGGACGGTGCGGCCGCTCCTGACGTGGCAGGTTCCGGGCGCGGGGATTCAGCACAGCCGGTAAGTGTGAGGGAGGCCGCCACGACCACGGTCATAGAAAGAAACATGTAACTGGATAGGTTCTGGTTTCTGGGTACGCCGGGATGCCGCCGGGCGCGGGTTTCAGGCGGTGGTGGGGATCCAGGGGTTGCCGGTGGTGGCTGAGATGAGTGCGTCGAGCATGCCGATGCCTTGCCGTGTGGCGGTGGTGGTGTAGCTGCGGATCGCGGCGAAGTGCTCGGCTCCGGTCAGGGTGCGCATGCTGCCGGAGACTTTGATCCTCAGTTTCGGCATGCGGATGGTCTGCTCGGCGGCATTGTTGTCGAACGGCACTCGAGGATCAGCGGCGAACCGTAGGTAGTCGTCGCGGCGGTCGCGGAGCCGGGCGAACAGGGCGTGGTGTTTGCGTTGCAGTTTGCCTGAACGTGCGGCGGTGGCCTGGGCGCCGAGCACGACGGCGGAGCGCAGGAGGTGCTGCTGTTCGCCGATGGTGGCCGGGTCGGGTTCGCGGCTGTCGGCGCGGGCGGTGGCGACCAGCCGCCACAGCCCGGTCAGGGCGTTGATGGCCTGGTGCGCGAGGCCGGCGACCTCGCCGGCGGCGGTGTCGGTGACGTAGACCAACTCGCGGAGCACGTGGGCGTTGCACAGGGCGTGAGTGGCGCTGGTGTAGGTGTCGTACGGGGCCCACGCGTCGTGGACCGCGACCCCGGCGAACCCGGGCAGGATCCCGATCGCGTCCATCGCGGCGGTGCCCCGTTTCGGGTGAACGGCCAGCAGCACGTCCGTGCTGGTGGACGCGGAGTGCAGCCAGGCGAGCTTCCCGTTGGTGCGCATCCCGGTCTCGTCGAAATGGGCCACCGGGGCGCCTGTGATCCGCCCCGCGATAACCGGCAGCACCTGGTCGATGATGCCCAGCGCGGTGCGTTTCACCCAGCCGGCCACCGTGCCCGCGCTGACGGGGACACCGAACAGGTCCTTGAGCGCGGCGGCGGTCCGCGACACGGACAGGAACTGCCCGTGCAGCAGGTACACCCCGATCCCGGCCATCCGAGGCCCGTAGGCCACAGGCGCGGTGACCTCCGGCGGCGCCTGCCCGACGGTGCGGTGCCCGCAACCACAGGCCACCGTGACGATCTGATGCTCGGTGACCACCAGTTCCGGCACCGGGACGTCGAACACCTGCCGGCGGGCCACCCCCACCTCGACAGCCGCGGCCAGATCATCACCGCACCCCGCGCACACGGCCGGGACATGCCGGACGATCACGTCCGGGTCCGCGACCTGTTCCAGGGTGACCCCCGACTGCCCGGCCGGGCGGCCCGGACCCCGCCCGGACTTGGTCCGCAACGACTTCGGCGCGGGTTTAGCCAGCCCATCCGACGACGGCGGTTTCGACGAGTTGCTCGAGGACTGGCTCAGCCGGGCCTCAAGCTCGGCGATCCGACCCAGTGCCTGCTCCAACCGCCGGGCCAGCTCCGCGTTCAGCGCAAGCAGCTCCTCATACGAGGGAAGCGACTCAGCCGACACGACCGGTCAACCTACCAGCCTCCACAACGGACAGCACACAGACCCAGAACCTATCCAGTTACAGAAACATCAGCTTACGGGGCATGGGATTCCTTGGTTGTTGCGCCGACGAAAGTATGAGCGATCTGGCCCAGTAGCACCGCGCTGGGGTGTCTCCATACCGTAGGGCCAGACACCGACAATTTCGGATTGCCACGTCACGCCTAGCCGAGCGGCCAGAAGTGCTGCCATCAGGCCGACCGCCAAGGGTTGTTGTTGTACCCATGCGTTCTTCATGAGCGCAAGTCGGCATCCTGTTCCGCTGCGTGGCGGGGACCGGGGTCACGAGCGTTGGTCAGAAGGACGAGGGGCATGGACACCATGGAGTGTGCGGCGGCGGACGCCGAACGACTTGCGACCTTCGGCCGAGAGGTGCTTGGCCCACACCCAACCTGACCACCGGCGCCGCCGGGCTACCCCAGTGGCCTGGCGCTGGCTGTCATCGTCGCCATCCATAAGCGTTCGGTACAAAATAGTCGAGAACGTCCTCGCTACCGGACATCACGGCGCGCGGACTGGGGAGACCCGAATCGCGGTGGGGTCCGAGACCTGCTTCAGCACTACCAGCGGGTCGGTCGGCCCGAGCAGTTGCGACGCAGGTGAGGAACCGGCAAGGGGTATTGACGCATAAGGGCGCGGTGCCGAAGGCCGAAGCGGGCAGCCCTGGGACTGCGCCAGGAAGGAATCGACACCTGCGAGGAGCTGCGTCCGGCCGCGACCAGCGCGGACGAGGACCGGGTGAAGAGCGTCTGGCTGACAGTACCGCGGCAGGGCTCGGGCATCTCCTGGCGCTACCTGCTCATGTTGGTCGGCCTACGCGGCGCGTCGTCCTGATGTTGCGGAGTGAGTCCGCGAAAGGCGTGGCGACCCGCGACCAGTGGGCAACGCACGGCGCCGGGCGATCGGTACGGTATGCAGCATGTCTTCGCCCAGCCCCGCGCCGCTGCTCCGGGAGTTCATCGACATCCCTGAGCGCACGAGCATGAGCGACTTCGTGCTCAAGCTCGCCGACAGTGTCGCCGACGCCGATGCCACCCTGCGCGACTACGTGGTCACGGATCGGCTGTTGGGCAATTTCGACGAGGCGCTCGGGCTGATCCGCTCCGCAATCGAGGGACACGCGTCGAAGGCCGCCTACCTGCACGGCTCATTCGGCTCGGGTAAGTCGCACTTCATGGCGGTGCTGCACGCGCTGCTGCGCGGCGAGCCGGCCGCTCGCGGTCGGGACGAGCTGGCGCCGCTGGTCGCCAAGCACAGCGTCTGGCTGGACGGGCGCAAGTTCCTGCTGGTCCCGTACCACCTGCTCGACGCCCGCTCGCTGGAGCAGCGCGTCCTCGGTGGCTACGTCGACCGGGTACGCGCCCTGCACCCCGAGGCGCCGATCCCGGCGGTGCACCGGACCGACTCGCTGCTGGAGCAGGCCGCCTCGCTGCGCGAGAAGATCGGTGACAAGCAGTTCATCGACGGTCTCCCCGGCGGGGACGTCGAGGACGAGTGGGGCGACAGCGAGACCTTCTGGACGTCCGAGCGCCTGGACCAGGCGTTCGCCGGCGCGTACTCAGACGAGCTGCGCCGCAAGCTCGTCAACGACCTGCTGACCAGCTGGAACAAGGGCTTCTTCAGCAACGCCAGGGAGGACGCCGAGGCGTTCGTCTCGCTCGACCGAGGGCTCACCGAGATCAGCCGGCACGCCAAGGAACTCGGCTACCACGGCCTGATCCTCTTCCTCGACGAGCTGATCCTCTGGCTGGCCAACTCCATCGGCGACCAGCAGTTCGTCTCCCGCGAGATCCAGAAGATCACCAACTTCGTCGAGGGCGGCGACACCCGCCGGCCCATCCCGGTGGTCAGCTTCATCGCCCGCCAGCGTGACCTGCGCGAACTCGTCGGCGAGGAGGTCACCGGCGCCAACGAGCTCAGCTACCAGGACACCCTCAACCTGGCCAGCGGCCGGTTCGACGTGATCAAGCTGGAGGACCGCAACCTCCCCGAGATCGCCCGCCTCCGCCTGCTCAAACCCCTCGACACCACGGCCGCCGCGGCGATCGGCAAGGCCTTCGACGCCACCACCAAGGTACGCCGGGAGGTCTTCGACACCCTGCTCGGCACCGACTCCGGCAGCGGCGCCGACATCGACGCCTTCCGGTCGACGTACCCGTTCAGCCCGGCGTTCCTCTCCACCCTGGTGCACGTCTCCAGCGCGCTGCAGCGCTCCCGCACCGCGCTCAAGCTGATGCGGCAGCTGCTGGTCGACCGCCGCGACACCCTGCGCCTGGGTCAGCTCGTCCCGCTCGGCGACCTCTACGACGTGATCAGCAGCGGCGGCGACCAGCCGTTCACCGAGAAGCTCAAGGCCGAGTTCGAGATGGCCCAGAAGCTTTACGACCTGAAGCTGCGCCCCTACCTGCTCAGCCAGTACGACCTCACCGACGACGATCTGGAGGCCGCCCGTCGGGGCACCGCGCTGCCGGGCGACGTGGCCGGGCGGGTGCGCGCCTTCACCGGCGACGACCGGCTGGTGAAGACGCTGCTGCTGGCCGCGCTCGCGCCCAGCGTGCCGGCCCTGCGGAACCTGACTGCCCGGCGGCTCTCCGCGCTCAACCACGGCAGCATCACCAGCCCGATCCCCGGCGGCGAGGTTGCCCAGGTCAACCGCAAGCTCACCGACTGGGCCGGCCGGTTCGCCGAGATCCGCATCGGCGAGGGCGACGACCCGATCGTCTCGCTGGAGCTGGTCGGCGTGGACGTCGACAGCGTCCTAGCTACCGCCAAGCACTACGACAACGAGGGCGCCCGGAAGCACATCGTCCAGCGGCTGCTCTGGCAGCAGCTCGGCGTGCCGTGGAGCGACTCGTTCTTCGCCGAGGCCGGGCTGAGCTGGCGGGGCAGCCGCCGCATCATCGAACTGGTCTACGGCAACGTGCGGGACGGCAACGACATCCGCGACGAGGCGTTCCACCCGAACGACCCGACCGGCTGGCGGATGATCATTGACTATCCGTTCGACGACGGCAGTCACGGCCCGGCCGACGACCGGCAGCGGGTGCAGGAACTGATCAGCCGGACGACCTCCCGCACGGTCTGCTGGATCCCCGCCGCGCTCACCGTCGAACGCCGCACCGAGCTGGGCAAGCTCGTCATCATCGACAAGCTGCTCGAGGGGCAGCGCTTCGACAGCCACGCCGAGCACCTCAACCCCGACGACCGGCGCCGCGCGCACGGCGCGCTGACCAACCAGCGCAGCGCGCTGCTGGCCAAGATGCAGGCGGTGCTGCGCCAGGCGTACGGGCTGGCCGCCAAGCAGCCCACCGACGTCGTCCTCGGCTTCGACGACCACCTCCAGTCGCTCACCCGCGCGCTGGAGCCGAAGCTGCCGATGGGCGCCACCTTCAACGACGCGCTGCGCAGCATCGGCGACCAGATGCTCACCCAGCAGTACCCGGCCCACCCGGATTTCGACCCCGACCGCAAGGGCGACCCGATCCGTCTCGCCGACGTCAAGGTGGTGCTCGACCACGTCCGCCGGGCCGTCGAGTCGCCCGAGGGACGCGTCGAGGTCGACCGTACGCACCGGCAGACCGTGCGCCGCATCGCCAACCCGCTCGGGCTGGGCACCATGCACGAGGCGGCGTTCGTCATCGAGGGGGAGTGGGTCCAGCACTTCCAGCGCAAGGCGTCCAGCGAGGGCATCAGCGGTGAGCTGCGGGTCGCCGACCTGCTCCGCTGGATCGACGATCCGAGTCCGCGCGGCCTCGACCCGATCGTCGCGCAGCTCGTCGTGGCGACCTTCGCCGAGCAGACCGACCGCGCCTTCCACTTCCACGGCAGCGAGGTGATCCCGGCCCCCGAGCTGGGGAAGATCACCGCGGATCACACGCTCCGCGAGGAGCGGCTGCCCGTCGAGGAAGACTGGCAGTCGGCGCGGGCCCGCTCCGCCGCCATCTTCGGCGTCCAGCCGCTCGACCTGCGCCGGGGTCGGCTGGTGGCGCTCTTCGGCCGCGACCTGGCCACCGACGCCCGCCGGCACCGGGAAGCCGCTCACGGGCTGGTCGCCCGCCTGGAACAGCACGCCGCCTGGCTGGGTATCGACAGGGAGGCCGGCACCGGACGGCTGGCCACCGCCCGGGCAGCTGCTGACCTGCTGGAGGCGCTGGCCAACGGACGGTCGGCGGTGGAAACCGTCGAACGGCTCGCCCCGCGCCGAACTCGCCGGCCCGCCCGACCGGACCGGTAAGAGCATCATGAGCGCGGCGCAGGTTTCGGCTGCGCTCGCCGCCGCGCCCTGGGACACCTTCGAGATCGTCGCCGGGCTGCCCGAGCCCTACGCGGCCGAGTCGGCGGCGATTCTCGGCGAGCTTCGCCGCGTCGCCCAGGCCGACGAGCTGACCGCCTCGCTCGCCCCGGCCCTGCGCCGCGCCCAGACCGACTCCACCGCCCTGATCCGCCGCGCCACCCGAAAGCCGGACGTCGTGTACGTGCCCGGACGCGACGAGGACAAGCCCGGAATCGTCCATCCGCGCGGCCCGATCGACCAGGACACTCCCCAAGTTGTCGACGTCGCTGTCGACAGGCCGAGCGGGCGGATCTCGGTTCCGGCAGGCGACCTTGACCGAGCCGTGGAGCAGCTGCGCGCCTTCGCCGCTGACCAGGGCGACGCCACCATCGAGGTGACCTGGAGAATCGTGCCGTGACTCAGGCACCCGCACCATCCCAGGCGCTGCGGATCAACCCGGTGGCGCTGCGGCAGAAGGTGACGCAGCAACTCGACCGGCACCGCAACGGTGAGGCGTACCCGGTGATGGTCGTGCGCGCCGAGCCGGCCTGGCCGCACGACCCGGCGATGCTGCTGCCCGGCGGACGGCCGGCCCGGGTGGTGCCGTGCGTCTCGCCGCTGGCCATCTGGGAGCACCTCGCCGCCGATCGCGGCGACGAGGTACTGGTCCTGCTCACCGACATCCCGGAGTCCAGCCTCGGGCACGGGGTGCGGAGCCGGATCTTCCGGCAGCGGGTGATCACGGTCGAGCCGTGGGACCTGGTCGTGGACGCGTTCGGCGCGCAGCTGCCCGACAGTGCCCTGGAGCGGGAAGGCTGGGCCGGGGAGGCGCTGCTCGACGCGATGCCGCCCGCCGGCTGGCCGAAGCTCACCACCTCCGTGCTCACTCGGGACGTCGCGCTGCGGCATCTCGCCGCCGTACGCCTCGGTCTGGACCGCCGGGGTGACAGCCCCGACGACCTGGACGTGACGACGCTGCTGCGGTGGAGTGCCGAGCCGGGGGCGGTCGAGGCGTTCGGGCTGCTCCGGCCGGGGGAGCGCGACGGCTTGGCCGGGTGGCTCATCGAGCAGTTCGGGCGGCCCGCCAAGGCGCTCTTCGCGCTCATCGCCGCCGGGCACTGCGCCGACGCGCTGCCGCTCGGTCTGGTCTGCCATGCGCTGTGGAGCACCGACACCGCCGAGGCGGTACGGGCGCAGGGGCGCATCGACCAGTACTTCGGCAACCTCAACGACGACGCCACGCTGCGCGGGTTCGCCGATGCCACCGTCCAGGTGGCCGGTGCGATGGTGGCCGCCCCGGATCGGGAAACGCGGCTGCAGGGACACGCGGTGCTGGACCGGGCGGAGGAGCTGCTCATCCAGTTCGGCGCGGTCGGCAGCGCCGGCCACAGCCCGATCCTGCGTGCCGGCTTCACCCAGCGGATCAACGCCGCCGCCGAGGCGCTCCTGGCCGGCTTGAGCAAGCCGGGCCCGGCGCTCGATGCGGCGGTCGAGAGTCTCGTAGGCCATCGGCTTGCCGACGCGGAAGCCGGACGGATCCGTCGGATCCAGATGGCCCACCGGCTCGTCCGCTGGCTCGACGTCGAGGTGACCCCGCCCGCCAGCGTCGCCGACGGCGTGGACCGCCAGATCGCGGAATGGGGCTGGGTCGACCTCGCGCTCAACCACGTCTGGGCCGGCGAGGACGTCCACCCGCGGCTGCAGCAGGCGTTCCGCGAGATCCACGAGCGGGCGCAGCGGCGGCGCCGGGACCTCGACGGCGCGTTCGCGAACCGGCTCGCCGCCTGGGCAACCGCTGGCCCTGGCAACGACGGCGGTCTGCTCACCGTCGAGAACGTCCTCCCGCGCGTCATCGACCCGCTGGTCCGCGCCGACCGGCCCGTGCTGCTCGTCGTGCTCGACGGGATGAGCGCGGCCGTCGCCGTCGAACTCGCCGACGAGCTCACCCAGCACTGGGTCGAGTACGACCCGATCGCCGGCTCCGGCCCCGGCCGTCGGCGTGGCGTAGCCGCCGCGTTGCCTACCCTGACCGCCGTCTCGCGGACGTCGCTCTTCGCCGGCGCCCTGCGCAGCGGCACCCAGGAGAACGAAAAGCGGATCTTCGCCGAGGGCCGGTGGGGCAAGGGTGCGCGGATCTTCCACAAGGGACCCGCGCGCGGCGGAGCCGGCGAGGTCCTCGCCGCGGATCTCGCCGCCGCGATGTCCGACCGGACGCACCTCGTGGCCGTCGTCATCAACACCGTCGACGACTCGCTGGCCCACGGCCGGGAAGGTGACGAGCCGGGATGGCAGCTCGGCGACGTCGGGTTCCTGCGCAGCCTGCTCGACCTCGCCCGGTCCAACGGGCGGGCGGTCGTCATCACCAGCGACCACGGGCACGTGCTGGAACGCGGTGGCGAGCTGGTCAAGGCGACCGATGCCGCCTCCGCGCGACACCGGACCGGACCCGACCCTGCGGGCCCCGGAGAGGTCGAGTTGAGCGGTCCGCGGGTGGTCGCCCCGGGAAACCGGATCATCGCCCTCTGGGACCCGCTGCTGCGCTATCGCCCCAGCAAGGCGGGCTACCACGGCGGCGCGTCGCTGGCCGAGGTGACCATCCCGCTGCTGGCCTTCCTGCTGCCGAACGTGACCGACACCCCCGCCGGCTGGATGCCGGTGGAGGCACGCCAGCCCGACTGGTGGCAGGCGGAAACGCTGGTCTCCGTCGCGGTGGCACCGCCTTCGTCGGCCCCTCCGGCACAGAGGTCGCGTCGCAAGGCGCCCGCCGTCGCCGGAGACGCGCTCTTCGACGTCCCGGAGGCGGCACCGGCGCCCGATCCCGCGCCGACCGGCGGTGACCTGGTCACCGCGCTGCTGGACACCGAGCTCTTCAAGGCCCAGCACGGTCTGACCCCGCGTCGCGTAGAGCTCAAAAAGGTCGAGGCCGCGCTGCGGGCCCTGGTAGAGGCGAAGGGCGTGCTGGCCGTGGCCGTGCTGGCGCAGCGGGCCGGCGAAATGCCGGGCCGTGCGGTCGGGTTCGTCAGGACGCTCCAGCGGATCTTCAACGTGGACAACTACGCGGTGCTGTCGTTGATCGACAACTCTCGGACCGCCCGGCTGGACATCGCGCTGCTCCGGGAGCAGTTCCAGCTGCCTGGAGCGCCGTCGTGAGCAGCGTCAGTCCGGCGCGACGGCGGGAGGTCATCGACGCGCTGCGCCGGGGCGCGGTGCCCTCCGCCGGGCTGGACCTCTTCGCCGTCGGTCTCGACCGGTTCGTCACGGCTGTCGGCGAGGACCTCGACACGGTCGCCGCCGGCGGCTCGGTCTTCAAGGCCGTCCGGGGTGAGTACGGCTCCGGTAAGACCTTCTTCGCCCGATGGATCGCCGAACGGGCCAAACAGGCCAACCTCGCGACCGCCGAGGTGCAGATCTCGGAGAACGAGACGCCGCTGCACAAGCTGGAGACCGTCTACCGGCGGCTGACCGAGCGGCTTACCACCTCGACGTTCCCGCCCAGCGCGATCCGGCCCGTGGTGGACGGCTGGTTCTATGCCCTGGAGGAGGACGTCCTCGCGGCCGGGGAGGTCAGTCCCGACGACGCGGAAGCCCTCGACCGGGCCGTCACCGCGCTGCTCGACCAGCGGCTCGCCGCGGTCAGTCGCAGCGCGCCCGCCTTCGCCGCCGCGCTGCGCGGCTACCGCGCGGCCACCACCGCCGGTGATCCCGCCACCGCCGAGGCTGTGCTGGCCTGGCTCGGCGGCCAGCCGCACGTCGCCGCCTCCGCCCGCCGGGTAGCCGGCGTACGCGGCGACCTCGACCACTTCGCCGCGCTCAGCTTCTTGCAGGGCCTGCTCGCGGTGCTGCGCGACAGCGGCCACCCCGGCCTGCTGCTGGTCCTCGACGAGGTGGAGACGCTGCAGCGGGTGCGCTCAGACGCCCGGGACAAAGCACTCAACGCGCTGCGCCAGCTCATCGACGAGGTGCACTCCGGCCGATTCCCGGGCCTCTACCTGGTCATTACCGGCACACCGGCCTTTTATGACGGGCCGCAGGGCGTGCAGCGGCTCGCGCCGCTGGCCCAGCGACTGGCCGTCGACTTCACCACCGACCCCCGGTTCGACAACCCGCGCGCGGTACAGATCCGACTCGCCGGCTTCACCGTCGACTCCCTGGTCGAACTCGGCGGCCGGGTACGCGACCTCTACGCCGACGGGTCCGACGCGCCGGACCGGGTGCGGGCCCTGGTCGACGACGCGTACCTCGGTGACCTCGCCCGCGCAGTCGCCGGCGGATTGGGCGGCAAGGTCGGTGTGGCACCCCGGCTCTTCCTCAAGAAGCTGGTGGGGGACGTGCTCGACCGCGTCGACCAGTACGCCGACTTCGACCCGCGGCAGCACTACGCCCTGACCCTCTCCGCCACCGAGATGACGGACGTCGAACGCAACGCGACCAGCGCTGACGCGATTTCGCTCGACCTCTAGGACAGAATCAGATCGTGAGCACCGACCTCGCCTCGCTCCTCGGCACGCAGGAGACCGCCGCCCTCGAGTTCAAGCGAGAGGCGAGGGACCGCAACGCCATTCGTAAGGCCATCTGTGCCTTCGCCAACGACCTGCCCTGCCTCGGCGGTGGTGATCTGATCATCGGCGTCGACAAGCACGGCCGACCCGCCGGCAACGTCAACACGTCGGACGAGGCACTGCTGACGTTCACCAGTATCCGGGACGAGGGGCTGATCCTCGACCGGCCGTCGATGGTGGTCAGCGCCGAGGTCTACGAGGGGGAGCCGGTCATCCGCGTACGGGTGAACGCCTCCCACACGCCACCGGTGCGGTTCGACAACGTCGTCTACGTCCGGCCGGGGCCCTCCACCCGGCCTGCCAACCGGGACGACGAACGGGTGCTCTCCGAGCGGCGGAGGTCCTTCGACGCGCCCTTCGACGTCCGTCCCGTGCCCGGAAGCACCCTGGACGATCTCGATCTCACTCTGTTCCGGACGGAGTATCTTCCCCAGGCCGTCGACCCCTCCGTGATCGAGGAGAACCACCGGTCGATCGAGCAGCAACTGGCCTCGCTCCGGCTTGCCGACGTGGACGGCACGCCGACCGTGCTCGGCCTCCTGCTCGTCGGTCTGGATCCGACCAACCGCATCCCTGGGGCGTACGTCCAGTTCGTCCGCTACGAGGGGACGGACGTCGGAGGATCGGTACTGGACGAGCAGGAACTCCGGCTGAACGTCATCGACGCGGCCGAGCGGCTCGAGGCTCTGCTCAAGGGTCACCTCCGCACCCGTCTCGTCGAGGTGAGCGGATTCCGGGAGGAGTCCCGACCGAACTATCCGATCGACGCTCTTCGGGAGGTGTGCATGAACGCGATCATGCACCGCAACTACGAATCGTCGAATGCGCCGGTCAGAGTCGTGTGGTTCGACGACCGCATCGAGGTGACCAATCCCGGTGGGCCGTTCGGACAAGTCCGGGCAGACAATTTCGACCGGGTCAACGACTACCGCAATCCGTCCCTGGCCGGCGCCATGAAGTCCCTCGGCTACGTCAACCAGTTTGGCAGGGGCATCGGACGGATCAGGGCCGCGCTGACGCGCAACGGCAACCCGCCACCGGAGTTCGTCGTCGACGACGCCTCCTGGACCGTGACCGTATGGAGTGCGTCGTGATCTCCGTCGCGCTGTTCAACAACAAGGGCGGCGTCGGCAAGACCACCCTCACCTACCACCTCGCGCACATGCTGCAGCGTCTCGGACACCGGGTTCTCGCCGTCGACCTCGACCCGCAGTCGAATCTGACGGCGGCGTTCCTCGACGAGGAGGATCTGGAAGAGGTGTGGCGAGAGCCGAACGGTGTGCCGGTCTCTTCCGGCGAGAGCGGCCACGCGCCGACCGTGGCCGCGGCGGTCAAACCGATCATGGTGGGGATGGGGGACATCCGCCCCTGCGAGCCGATCCGGATCGCGGAAGGACTCTGGCTCCTCGCCGGCGACCTGACCCTCAGCTCCTTCGAGGATCGGCTCAGCGAGGCGTGGCCCAAGGGATTCACCGGTGACCCCGCCGCGCTGCGGACCACCACCGCGTTCCATCGGATCCTGCAGACGGCAGGCCGCGAGGTGGATGCCGACATCGCCCTGATCGACGTGGGTCCGAACCTCGGGGCGATCAACCGGGCGGCACTTCTGGCGGCCGACACCGTGCTCGTGCCGCTCGCCGCCGACCTGTTCTCGCTGAGGGGTCTGCGCAATCTCGGGCCGACGCTGCGGATGTGGCGGCGCACCTGGCACCACAAGGTCATGCCCGACCTGCCGCCGGGGATCGAAGCTCCGGTGGGGCGGATGCGTCCGCTGGGCTACGTCATCATGCAACCGACCATGCGCCTGGACCGCCCGGTGAAGGCGTACCAACGTTGGCTGGACCGCATCCCTGAGGTCTTCGCCACGTCCGTGCTCGACGAACCGGGCAGCGGCGTGACCAGGAAGGCTTACGAGATCGCTACGCTGCGCAATTACCAGAGCCTGATGCCGCTGTCCCATGACGCCCGGAAGCCGATGTTCGATCTCCGGTCGGCCGACGGCGCTCTGGGCAGCACCCAGACCCTGGTTCAGCGGTGCTACCAGGACTTCCGGTTGCTCAGCGAGAAGCTGTTGCAACGGCTTGACGACCTCCGCGCCGGCAGCTGATGGCCGGGTCCGACCTGCTGCATCCGGTGGTGCTGCACCACGTGGTGAACTCGTTGCAGTGGCCGGCACTGCGGCCCCTGCAGGAGGCCGCCGTGCAGCCGTTGCTCGACGGCGACGACGCGCTGCTGCTCGCGCCGACCGCCGGCGGCAAGACCGAAGCGGCGATGTTTCCCCTGCTGTCCCGGATGGCGCAGGAGAACTGGTCCGGCACCTCCGTGCTCTACGTCTGCCCATTGAAGGCTCTGCTCAACAACCTGCTTCCGCGGGTGGAGAGCTACACCGGCTGGTTGGGTCGCCGGGCGGCGCTCTGGCACGGCGACGTCACCATGGGCCGCCGCCGAACGATCCTCCGGGAACGGCCGGACGTGCTGCTGACCACCCCCGAGTCGTTGGAGTCGATGCTCGTCAGCGCCACCGTCGACCACGACGAGTTCTTCCGGCACCTGCGGGCGATCGTGGTGGACGAGGTGCACGCCTTCGCGGGCGACGACCGCGGGTGGCATCTGCTGGCGGTGCTCGAACGGCTGAGCCGGGTGGCGGGTCGGCCGGTCCAGCGGATCGGGCTCTCCGCGACGGTGGGCAACCCCGAGGAGCTGCTGAACTGGTTGCAGGGCTCCGGGCGCGGACAACGGCCGCGCGGGTGGTGGCACCGGATCTGGCGGTCACAACGGGATCCGCCGGTCCACCGCCTGGTGAGGTCGAGCTGGACTACGTGGGGTCGGTGCACAACGCGGCGAAGGTGATCGCGGCGCTGCACCGAGGCGAGAAGCGGTTGGTGTTCTGCGACTCGCGGGCCCTGGTCGAGGAACTCGGCCAGAAGCTGCGCGCGCTGGACGTCACGACGTTCCTCTCCCACGCATCGCTCTCGGTCGACGAGCGGCGGCGGGCAGAGGAGGCGTTCGCCCAGGAACGCGACTGCGTCATCGTGGCGACCAGCACTTTGGAGCTCGGCATCGACGTCGGCGACCTCGACCGCGTCATCCAGATCAACGCCCCGCGCAGCGTCGCCGCGTTCCTGCAGCGGATCGGCCGGACCGGCCGGCGACCCGGCAGCAACCGGAACTGTCTCTTCCTCGCGTTGGACGGCGATGGGCTGCTGCACGCGGCGGGGCTGCTCAAGCTCTGGAGTGAGGGGTGGGTCGAAGCCGTCGTCCCACCGCCGGAGCCGCGACACATCGTCGCTCAGCAGGTCCTCGCGCTCTCGCTTCAGCAGCACCGGGTCGGTGATCAGCTGTGGCCGGAGGAGTGGAACGGCCTGGCCCCCTTCGACAAGAGCGCCGACGTCATCGTGGGGCATCTCGTCGAACAGGGGTACCTCGACTCGGACTCCGGCATGCTGTTCATCGGTCCGGAAGCCGAGCTGCGGTTCGGTCGCCGGCACTTCATGGACATGCTCGCCGTCTTCACCGCTCCGCCGCAGTTCACCGTGCTCTCGGGGCGTACCGAGATCGGCCGTACCGACCCGGCGCTGCTGACGGCGAAGGTGCAGGGACCGCGCCTGCTGCTGCTCGCCGGGCGGAGCTGGCGGGTCACCTACATCGACTGGAAGCGGCACCGCTGCTTCGTCGAGCCGGCCGAGGGCGGCGGCAGAGCGCTCTGGATGACCGGCGCCACGGCGCAGGGCCTGTCGTACCGGATGGTGCGGGCGATGCGCGACGTGCTGCTCGGCGCCGACCCGCCGGTGGCGCTCACCACTCGGGCGATGACGAGGCTGGCGGCGCTCCGCGACGACGCCACCGCCGCGGTCCACCCCGGCGGCCCGGTGGTGGTCCGCGACAAGGACGGCGAGGTGCGCTGGTGGACCTGGGCGGGGTTCCGGGCCAACGCCACCCTGATCGCCACGCTGGAAGACCTGGCCGACCCGACGCAGCGTTATGACGACGCCGGCATCCGGCTGCGTCCCGACCTCGACCGGCAGATGTGGCGGGCGGCGACGGAGGACGCGACGGAACGGATCTGCCTGCCGGACGTCTCCGAGAAGGCGCTCGCCGGGCTCAAGTTCAGCACCGCCCTACCTCGGCGCCTCGCTACCGCGACTCTTGCAGCGCGGTTGGCTGATGTCGAGGCCGCCGCTGCTGTCCTCCGCGAGCCTGTCAGGTTCGCGTACCTCTGACTTTCGGGATCGAGGGATTGACGCCCAGCCGCCGTCGGATGATGGGACGGGAAACTCCCATCTCACGAGGGGCTGCGGCACATGACCGAGGATCTGCGGGCGCGCTCCGCCAGCGAGGTGTTCGACGAGCACCTTCGCCTGTCCAAGGAGAACCGGTTCGCCGACGATATCGAGCGCAACGTCTCACCGGACTGCGTGGTCCTGGAGCGCAGGGGAGTGTTCCGGGGTCACGCCGGAGTTCAGGAGCTGGCGCGGTGGCTGAGCGAGGAGCTGCCCGGCGCCCACTTCACGTACACGAACAGGCTGGTCGAGAGTCGGATCGCGTTCCTGGAATGGACCGCCGACGCCGAGGGCGCGCAGGTCCGCGACGGCGCCGATTCCTTCGTCATCGAGGACGGGTGGATCGTCGCCCAGACCATCCACTACACCGTGGAGCGAGTTGAGCCCTGGTCGGGTTGACCGGAGTGGGGTGCGTCGAGCGTGGTGGCCCGCTTGACGATGTCGCTGTTGCGCAGCGTTTCGTCGAGCAGGTCTTTGAGCCGCTGCACGGCAGCCTTGTGCTCAGCCACCATGCGCTGCACGGCACCGGCGAGGTCCTCGTTCGCCGTCTGTCCCGCACCGCCGGCAACGGACCCGTCGGCGGGCTTCTTGAGGATCGTCAGCCACTGCAGACTGAGCCGCTCGAAATGATCCGCTCGCCTCATGGCTACGTCGAGTTCGCAGTCGAGCTTGATCCGCTGTTCCAGGTACGGCATGACGAGCTGCCTGACCCGCTCGTCGAGCCCCACCCGGACGTGGGGTTGACACTCGATCACCACGTCGCCTCGGTCGTAGCGCCAAGGGCACTCCGGCTCGGAGAGCTTCCGCTGCAGGTCCGCTTCCAGGTTCGCCGCGTCGTGCGGCGCGAAGTTGCCAGCGCGCTCCGCCGCGACGTGCGTCAGCCGCAGGACGACGTCCGGCATGTAGTAGTGCGCATAGCTGCTCAGCGCGTCCTGCCGCAGGCCATCAGAGGACCAGGTGAAACTGGCATGGACATTGAAGTCGTACACATGGCCCCGAGCGGACACCCGGATCGGCGCTGGCGCATCGCGTCGTTCGGTGCGTCCGCCGGGTGGGCTTGATGCTTGCGAGGTCCATGGATGGTCGGGTTCCGCCTCCTGCAGAGCCTTGACCATGCGCCTCCAGAGCTCGACCGTACGCCGCCAGAACTCGACCGTGCCCCCCCAGAGCACCAGTGACCGGTTCCCCAGTCGTTGCCAGCGGTCAGGGGACGCTGACTCCGTGCTGGGGGTGTCGTGGGAGCCGTCCGGCGGAGACGTGTCGGGCAGCGAAGAACTCGTGGTCGGTGAGGCGTCGGCGGAGTCGGCGTCCATTCCTCACGGTAACCATGGGTTGACCGATTTGTCGGCAGCCGCGACCACGCCAGGGCTCGGCGTTCAGGCATTTCGACAAATGCCTTCATTGCGGAGTAAACCGCACTCCGGGCAGCGGGCCCGCTGGCGTGCCGGCACCTCGGCCGGCTGTTACGACCTGCCCGCGCCGAACGATGTCATGAATATCGGCGCGCTCGGATGTGGTGGCCGAGGGAAGGCAGGGATGTCATGGACCTACGTGCCAGGAGGACCCGGGTGCACCGGCCGGTGGCGCTCGCGGCCGCGACGCTGCTGGTGATGGCGGCCGGCGGGGTGACTGCCGCCGAGGCGGCCACCCCGGGTGCCGGGACGGTGTCGTCGACCAGCCCGGCCGCCAGTTGGACCGGCGGGCCGTTCGCGGTGCCCAACGCCACGGCGACCACCGGCACGCTCGCGTGCAACGCCGCGGCCCCGTGTGACGACTACGCGCTCACCGTCGACGTCCCGGCGGGGTACGACGCCGGCAACGACCTGAAGATCAAGGTGAGCTGGCCCAACTCCGCCGCCGACTTCGACGTCTACCTGTACGACAGGGCCGGCGCCGAGGTGGGGCAGGCCGCCTCGACCGCGGACCCGGAGACCCTGGTCGTGCCGCCGGTGGCCGGTCGGTACACGGTGCGGATCGTGCCGTTCGCCCCGCTGGGCGAGAGCTACTCGGCGACCGCCCAACTTGCTCCGAAGCCGGCCGCTCCGGCTCCGGGACCGGTGGGCGCGGCCTCATTCACCAATTATGCCGCGCCGGGGACGCTGCCCCGGGCGCATGACGCCGGTGAGCCGTCGATCGGGATCAACTGGAAGACCGGCAAGGTCATGTACCAGGCGTACACCGACACGTACCGGGTCTCCTTCGACGACACCACGTCACCGGCCACCGCGGCGTGGGAGGACAAGAGCGGCCACCTGCCCACGTGCACGGCCAACGCCTCGCTGGACCCGATCCTGTTCACCGACCACGACACGGGCCGGACGTTCGAGTCGCAACTGGCCGGCAAGACCTCGCTGATGTGCTACACCGACAACGACGGCGAGACCTGGACGCCGTCGCAGGGCGGTGGCATCAACTCCGGCGTCGACCACCAGACCGTCGGCGGTGGGCGCTACTCGCCCAACGGCATCGGTGGCACCCCGCTTCACCCGAACGCCGTCTACTACTGCTCGCAGGACATCGCCGACGCGCTCTGCGCGACCAGTCGCGACGGCGGACTGACCTTCGGCCCGGCCGTACCGATGTACACCCTGCTCGACTGCGGCGGCCTGCACGGGCACGTCAAGGTCTCGCCGAAGGACGGCACGGTCTACGTACCCAACAAGGGCTGCGGCGGCAACCAGGCCGTGGCGGTCTCCGATGACAACGGGCTGACCTGGCAGGTACGCAAGGTGCCGACCAGCCTGCCGGCCGACAGCGACCCGTCGGTGGGCATCGGGTCGGACGGCACGGTCTACTTCGGCTACCAGAACGCCGACGGTCACGCGCACATCGCGGTCTCGCACGACAAGGGCCGCACCTGGGAGAGCGACCAGGACGTCGGTGCCGCGCTGGGCGTGAAGAACGTCGTCTTCCCGGCCGTCGTCGCCGGCGACCCCGACCGGGCCGCGTTCGCCTTCCTGGGTACGACGACCGGCGGCAACTACCAGGACGCCACGAACTTCAAAGGCGAGTGGCACCTGTACGTCACCGTCACCTACGACGGCGGGCGCACCTGGTCGTTGACCGACGCGACGCCGAACGACGCGGTGCAGAAGGGCTCGATCTGCACCGGCGGCACCACCTGCGGCACCGACCGGAACCTGCTCGACTTCATGGACGTCCAGCTAGACAAGCAGGGCCGGGTCCTGGTCGGGTACGCCGACGGATGCACCGGCGCCTGCGCCACCGGCGGCGCCCAGAACTTCGACGCGCTGGCCACCATCGCCCGGCAGAGCGGCGGGAAGTCGCTGTTCGCCGCGTACGACCCGGCAACGACGGCGAAGGCGAAGAAGAAGTGACCCGCGTACGCGCGGCTGCCTTCGCGCTGGCCGCCTCCGCAGCCCTCACCGGCTGCGGCGGCGGCGCCGCCGGCGAGACCGATCTCGGCGATCCGGACGCTCCCGGCGCGGCAGCCTCCCAGGCGGAATCCCCGGCGTCCGCCATGGTCTGCGCGGACGCGGCGACGCCAGTGCCGCGGCCCAGCGCGCTTCCGGGTGAGGTTCCGCTGCCGGCGGACGCCGTCCTGACCGGCTCCGAGGAGCGGTCCGGCGGGCGGCTGGTGGTCACGGCGGTGACGCCGGGCGACTTCCGATCGACCCTCGCGTTCATGCAGCGCGCCTACCCGGCGGCCGGGCTGACCCTCAAGGAGGGTGAGGTCGAGGACCGCGACGCGGAGTCGAACTTCGCCGGCAACGGTCTGGTCGGACGCTGGACGCTGCGCGAGATCCCGAACTGCGACGGCGACACCCTGGTCACCGTGCTCGTGGCCAAGGCCTGACGACGGCGCGAGGCCGAGCAGCTCCCGCTCGGCCTCGGCCAGGCCAGCGTCTTAGCAGGCAGGATCCGTCGCCGGTCAGGTTCGGGCGGCGACGACGACGGTGTCGAGGGCGTCAACGCTCGTACCGTCCGCCGTGGACACCGGCCGGCGTGCCGTCTCCGCACGGCGGATCGACAGCCCGTCGAGGCCGGCGACAACCTCCTCCGGGGTCAGCAGGATGGCCGGGTCCTGCGGCCCGCCCGTCCCGCCGGTCAGGTTGGCCCGGTCGTGCCCGACCACGACGACCACGCCGCCAGGCCGCAGCGCCGCCCGTGCGGTGGCCAGCACCGAGCGTAGGTCGTCGGCCGGCAGGTGCAGGTAGCTGATCAGCACCACGTCCAGGCTGCCGGGTTCCGGCCCGTAGGCGGTCGCGTCGGCGACCTGCCAGTCGACGTCCACGCCCCGCAGCGCGGCCAGCTCCCGGCCCCGCTCGACGGCGACCGGCGAGAAGTCCACCGCCGTCACCCGCCAGCCGCGTTCGGCCAGCCAGACCGCGTTGCGCCCCTCACCGGCCGCCACGTCGAGCGCGGCGCCCGGTGTCAGGCCGGCCAGCTCCTCGACCACGAACCGGTTCGGCTCGGCGCTCCAGACCAGGCCCGGCGCGTTCGCGTACCGGGTGTCCCAGGCGTTGCTGTCCACCGCGTCTCTCCTTCCGACGCCCAAGCCCCGTCCGGCCCTCGTGACGCCGGACGGAATCCTGGCACGATCCGGGTTTGATCATCGCATGGTGCGCAGCGTGCGGCGGTCGGCGGCAACGCAGGGTCCTCGGGGCATCGACGGAACGCTTATCCTGTGCCCGACCGACTCGCCGGAAGGGAACCCATGCCGTCGCGGCAGGACCAGCTGCACTCCTACCAGTTCACCGTCCAGCGCGCGGTCGCCGCCCTGGTCATGCGGGAGACGGACCCGCCGCAGTCGCCGTTCCGGCGGCTCGCCGGCGCCGGGCTGGCCAGCGTGCTGGTCGCGGCGGTCATCCTCGGCGGCTTCGCCCTCTACGGGCTGTTCGCCGGCGGCGGCACGAAGTGGCGCGACTCGGCGGCGGTGATCGTCGAGAAGGAGTCCGGCGCCCGGTTCGTCTACCGGGAGGAGAAGCTGCACCCGGTCCTCAACTACGCCTCCGCCCTGCTGATCATCGGCGCCGAGCAGCCCAAGACCGTGCTCGTCTCCCGCCGGTCCATCGAGGGGGTGCCGCGCGGCTGCCGTTGGGCATCGCCGACGCACCCGACTCGCTGCCCGCCCCCGGTCGCCTGTCGACCGCCCCGTGGACGGTCTGTTCGGTCGTCTCCGCCGACGCCGACGCCGACGCCGACGCCGACGCCGACCGCCCCGCGCTGCTGATCGGCGTCGACGCCACCGGCGGTCGGCCGCTCGGTGAGGACGGCGCGCTGCTGCGCCACCCCGACGGCACCCTGCACCTGCTCTGGCACAACCGGCGTCACCTGCTGCGCGACC
>JAEVHO010000009.1 GCA_016802835.1 Micromonospora sp. ATA32
GCCGTGCGGGATCAGCTTCGCCTTGTCCACACCAGGCTTGTCCGCCTGCACCGCCACCGCGACCGGCTTGCCCTCGACCGGGTTGGCGTGAGCAACGGCGGTCATCGGACCGGCGACCACACCACCGGCGAACGCCAGACCAGCAACACCAAGCACACTCTTACGCAGAATGTTCGTGTTCATCAGGAAAACTCCATTCGGGGGTCGACGCCCGGGATGCCGACCGGGGGGGGTCGGCGGGCGCGGCACCGTCAGGCACCAAACAAAGATCAGAGGGGGAAGGTCAACCGAGCCGGGCGGGGGGATGCTCGCGGCGCCGGGACCAGGTGTAACGACCGGCGACCCACCATCATTCCAACCCGGGGGCCATGCCATCGGGCCAGCCCAGCCGGCCTACTCGGTCGTACGCAGGGTGTAACGACCCCGGCCCGGCCACGATTCCGGCCCCACGATGCCACCCGTCACACCCACGGACCGACCCCGATTGCGAACCGGATACGCCGCTCAAAACACCCACGAAACGGAGGGCGAACCGGACATCCGGCAGTGAATTCCGCTTGCGGCACGTCGCGGCTTCCCAGGCCATCGGACGCGACCACGTCCAGGGGTGGCCCGGCGTGCCCGGCGCAGGGATCAAGCCTGACCGACCGGAGCCGGGCACGGCGGGCCACCCCGCACCACGAACGCAACCGGATGCGGACCGGCCACCCCGCACCACGAACTGTGACCTTCGCCGATAACTGGCGGTGGTTCTTCGTCGCTACGAGGCGCGAGCGTTCTCACCTGCTGTAGCTGCTGCGAGCGGCTTCGGTTCAGCGTTAGTGGTTTCGCTGGTCGGCGGCCTGCTTGAGTGCTCGGCGCAGCAGGGCCAGCGGGGGAACCCCGGAGATTGCGGTGTCATCGCGGTACAACCGGCAGGCCAGCGCAGGGCGTTGGCCGGGCTCGACGAACGGATCCCGGCCTTCGATGAACACGCTGGGTGAGCCGGTGAAGCCGATCCGCTCGGCTTCGGCCTGGTCGTTGATGACCCGGATGGTGAACCGCACTGCTGACAGACCCACGTCATCAAGTGCTCGGCGCAGGACCACGGCGGCCGGGCGTTCGTTGGGGCAGTCGGTGACCACGAGCAGCTGCACGTCCATGGGTCCATCATGCGCCGGCCGCCATGACGTGGCGCTCATGCTGGTTCGCCTGTCGGCGCTGGCGCAAGGTAGCGGTGCAGCGAGGTCTTCGGGATGCCGGTCTTGGTGGCGATCGCACCGAGGCTGGCGCCTTGGGCCTTGAGTAGCCGGGCGTACTCGATCTTGTCGGCGGCGTGGGCGACGGGGCGGCCGACGTGTCGGCCTTTGGCTTCGGCGACGGCGCGGGCGTTGGCGGCGCGTTCGGCGGTGAAGGTGCGTTCCATCTCGGCGAACAGGGCGAGCAGCAGGAAGGCGATGCGGCCCATGCCCTCGTCGGCGGTGTTGATCGGCAGCGGGTCGGCGAGGGACCGCACGCCGATGCGCTTCTCGGCGAGGTCGTGGACGAGGTTGAGGACTTCGCGCAGGTTGCGGCCGAGCCGGTCGAGGGTGTGTACGACGATCGTGTCGCCGGGGCGGGCGTAGCGCAGCAGGGCGGCCAGGCCCTCGCGGTCGACGGTGGCGCCGGTCTTCTTGTCGGTGAAGATGCGCTCGTCGCTGATGCCGGCGGCGGCCAGGGCGTCGAGTTGACGTTCGAGGCTCTGCTTGGTCGTCGAGACCCGGGCGTAGCCGAGATCGAGCCCGGCCGGTGGGTGCGGTGCGGCGGCAGTCACCGGACGGTCGTACCGGAAGTCGTCTCCGTACTACGGTTCCGGAACACAAGTTGTGGAACGAATTCCGGAACGGCTGGTGGTGGTTTTCCGGGCCCGCGACCGGGCCGCCGGACACCTGTTCCACTTCCTTGAATGTGGAACGGTCCGCGTGTCCCGCCGGCACATCGACAGGTGTGGACATAGCCTACGGCGGTGCACGGCTCGCTCCTTCCGCCGGCGCCCCGTGGTCTGGCCGAGCTGCCGGAGGCCGCGCGGGCGCAGGCGTTGCATCGGTGGCGGGTACTGCGCCCGCACCTGGAGGATGGGGTGCCGCTGCCCCGCGCGGCCGGCGAGGCCGGGGTGGTGCTGCGGACCGCGCAGCGGTGGCTGACCCGGTACCGCGCGTCGACGGGCTGGCCGGGCTGGCTCGGTCGGCGCGCAGTGACCGGGGCACCCGGCGGCTGCCCGACGAGCTGCGGCTGCTGATCGAGGGCCTGGCGCTGCGCCCGCCCGGCCCGTCGGCGGCGCACGTGCACCGGGTCGTCGTTGACGTCGCCAAGAACGAGGGCTGGCCGGTGCCGTCGTACGCCACCGTGTACTCGATCATCCGCGGCGTCGACCCGGCGATGCGGACCCTGGCCCTGGACGGGGAGAAGCGGTATCGGGAGGTGTTCGACTTGATCCACCGCCGCGAGGCAGCCGGCCCGAACGAGATCTGGCAGGCCGACCACACCCAGCTCGACCTATGGGTGATCACCCCGTCGGGCAAGCCGGCCCGCCCGTGGTTGACCGTCATCGAGGACGACCACTCTCGGGCCATCGCCGGGTACGCGGTCAACCTCGGCGCGCCGTCGGCGATCCAAATCGCGTTGGCGCTGCGGCAGGCGATATGGCGCAAGAGCGAGCCGGGCTGGCACGTCTGCGGGATCCCGGCCGCCTTCTACACCGATCACGGCTCGGACTTCACCTCCCAGCACATGGAGCAGGTCGCCGCCGACCTGAAGATCCGGCTGATTTTCTCCCAGCCGGGTCGGCCCCGCGGCCGTGGGAAGATCGAGCGGTTCTTCTCCACGATCAACCAGATGTGCCTGCCCGCTCTGCCCGGCTACGCCCCGCGCGGCACCACCGATCGGGCCGGGCAGGCGAAGCTCAGCCTCGCCGAGCTCGACGCGGCAATCGGCCGGTTCATCGTCGCCGAGTACAACCAGCAGCCGCACGGCGAGACCGGCCAGCCGCCGCAGGCCCGCTGGGACGGCGCCGGGTTCCTACCGCACCTGCCGGCCAGCCTGGAACAGCTCGACCTGCTGCTGCTCACCGTCGCCAAGCCGCGCAAGATCCACCCCGACGGCATCCACCTGTTCGGCCTGCGCTACCTCGACACCGTGCTCGGCGAGTACGTCGGCGAGCCGGTGACCATCCGCTACGACCCGCGAGACGTCGCCGAGATCCGCGTGTTCCACGACGACCGGTTCCTGTGCCGGGCGATCTGCCCCGAGCTGGCCGCACGAACCATCGGCATCAAGGAGATCGCCACCGCGCGCAACGCCCGCCGCCGCGGCCTGACCCAGGGGCTGACCCAGCGGGCCAGCGTCGTCGACCGGCTCCTCGCGGTACACCAGCCACCCGAACCCGCACCGACCGTGCCGGACTCCGAGCCGGCCAGGCCCGCCGCCCCGGCGCTGAAGCTCTACCGAGAGGAGTGAGCAATGGCCGAACCCGCCGCCGGCACCGAGGACACCCCGCAGCGGTGGGCCGCCAAGGAAGCAGCCATCGCCTGCCTGAACGTCACCCCCGGCCATCGACGACAAGCCTGTGGTGGAGGCGCCGTTCGTGGTCACCAAGGAGTACCGGCGCTTCGCCGAGTTCGCCGACGCGGTACGCCGAGACCGCTACATCGGGCTGTGCTACGGCCCGCCCGGGGTCGGCAAGACCCTGTCCGCGCGCCGGTACGCCCGCTGGGACCTGGTCGAGCCTGCCGTGCAGACCTTCCGGTTCTTTGAGCCCGACCGCATCCCGCGCGAGATCCTCGACACCCGCAGCGCCGTCTACACCCCAAAGGTCCACAACAGCCCGGGCCGGCTGGAGAAGGAACTGGCGTTCATCCAGGACCGGCTGTCCTGGGCGATCGAGACGCTCGAACACCCCGAGCACAACCCGCCGACCCTGTCAGGCAACCAGGGCCGCTACGCCGAACTGCTCATCGTCGACGAGGCCGACCGGCTCAAGACCCCCACCCTGGAGCAACTGCGCGACCGGCACGACCGCACCGGCGTCGGGCTGATCCTCATCGGCATGCCCGGCATCGAGAAGCGCCTGGCCCGCTACCCGCAGCTCTACAGCCGCGTCGGGTTCGTGCACCACTTCCGGGTGCTCTCCGCCGAGGAACAGGCGTTCGTGCTGGCCCGCCACTGGCCCGAACTCGGCCTACATGATCCAGACGACTTCACCACCGCCGAAGCCCTCGCCACGATCATCCGCATCACCAACGGCAACTTCCGGCTCACCGCCCGCCTCGTCGCCCAGATCAAGCGGGTCCTCGACATCAACCAACTCTCCACGGTGACCAAGGAAGTCGTCGAGGCGGCCCGGGAATCCCTGGTCATCGGCGTGCTGTGACCATCAGCTACGCCCGCCCGCCCCGGCGGACACCGCAGCCCACCCGTGCTGAGCTGACCGCCAGCGGCCGCGCTGCATCAACTGCGAGCAGCAGGTCTGCCATCGTCACCCGCTCGCAAATCGCGGCAATAGCGGATGGGCGTCGATCACCCGGTGAGGAATGCGATCACGGTCTTGAGGTACTCGTCTGGAACGGTCTCGTGAACCAGGTGGCCGGCCGCGATCGTCGTCAGCCGGGCGTCGACCAGGCGATCGGCGAGTTCGGCGAGGTGCTCCTGAGGGACCGGGCTCGCTGCCCCGCCCCCGATGAGCAGCGTGGGTGCCGTGATCCGGGCGACGATGTCGGCCCATCCTGGATCTGGATCGTCGATCTCGGGCCGGACCTGCTCCACCATGCGCCAGTCGAAGGGCAGATCCCCCGCGGGACGATCGGGAAGTCCCGGCGGTCGAGGGTGCGGGTAACCGATGTCCTCAAGCACGAGTTTGCGGACGTGTCCCTGCCGTTCGGCGGCCACCCCGCAAGCCACCAGACCGCCGAGGGAATGGCCGACCAAGTCCACCGCGCCGATGTCCAGCTGGTCCAAGGTGCCAATGACGTCTTGCGTGAACAGTTTCAGGCTGTACGTGCCGGGCCAGTCACTGGCACCGTGGCCCCGCAGGTCGACGGCGTACACCGTCCGCTCAGCACAAAGGCCCGAGGCGATCACGTTCCAGTCGCGTGCAGTCTTTCCGGTGGCATGCAGCAGCACGGTGGGCGTCTTGATCTCGTCAACGGCTTGCCATACCCGCAGAGAGAAGTGCAGATCCCCGACCGCGATGTCCATCAGCTCAGGCACACCCTGAGCCTCGCCAACCGTCGCCTCCGAATTCAAGACATTCCGCCGTGGGCAGACCCACACGCTGCCATCCAGCAGGTCCGCGCACCGGCTGCCCCGCTCGCTGTTACTCCGAATGGCGCCCGGATCGCGGCGTGTGCGGACGACTAGTCAGGATCTTCGTGATCGGTCGATCTGGTCCAGGAGCTTGTCCGCGCTGGGCGTGCTTGAGGAGGCGGAGCGCAGTCGCTGCGAAACTGTCGTGTTGTCGGAGCGATGACGACCGGCGTCCCGGAAAATTCTTCAAAGAAGTCCGGGAGGGGGTGTCGGTTCGGGGCGGTGGTGTTCGTAGCAGGGGTGAGGCCGCCCGCAAGGGGCGGCGCCAAGGTGAAGGAACCGCGATCATGAAGCTGACGACCATGACCCAGGTCACCCTCGATGGAGTGATGCAGGGAAACGGCGCCGCGTCGGATGACCGCAGGAACGGATTCGAGCGCGGCGGATGGGCCCGGGGGGCGGGTGACGACGAGACCAGGACGTTCATCACGCAGACCTACCAGCGCGCCGACGCGTTCCTGTTCGGCCGGCGCACCTACGAGTTGTTCGCCGGCTCCTGGGGATCAATCGACCAGATGCGCGCACATCCCATCGGCGTGGCCTTGAACGAGGCCCCCAAGTACGTTGCCTCGACCACGCTCACCGCGCCGCGTTGGGAGGACACGACCGTTCTCCGCGGTGACCTCGCGGCGGCCATCAGCGAGCTGAAGGCCAAGCCCGAGGGTGAACTGCAGGTGCACGGCAGTGGCGCCCTGACCCGGTGGCTGCTGGAGAACGATCTGGTCGACGAGATGACTCTGATCGTGATCCCGGTGATCGTTGGCAGGGCGCGAGGCTGTTCCCGGAGACCGGACCGGATCTTGCGCTCGACCTGGTCGAGTCGCGGGTCGACTCGAAGGGCGTGTCGATCCAGGTCTACCGGCCGGCCGGGCGCCCGCAGTATGCGACGGCCTGAAGTCCCTGACCGCCGAACCACGCTGTCTTGACACCAGAGGAGATGATCTTCAGATGCAGTACCTGGTTTCCGTGATCGATGACAAGAGCAATCCCGGCAGCACGGACAGGCAGCCTGCCATCAGCGCGTTCAACGAACGACTGATCGCCGAGGGCTACTGGGTTTTCGCGGGCGGACTCGCGGACACCACCGCGGCCACGGTCATCGACAACCGGGGCGAGCAGGCGGTGTTCAGCGACGGGCCTTTCGTGGAGTCGAAGGAGTACCTCGCCGGCGTCTGGGTGTGGGAGGTCCCCGATCTGGATGTGGCGCTCAAGCTCGCCACCGAGGCGTCGAAGGTCTGCGATCGGAAGATCGAGGTGCGGCCGTTCCAGTGAGCGACGTCGAGGAGGCGACCACCCGGGCCCACCACGAGGAGTGGGCCCCGGGTGTCGCCGCCCTGGCCAGGCGCTTCGGCGACCTCGACATCGCCGAGGAGGCAGCGGCCGAGGCGTTCGCGACCGCCGTCGAGCGGTGGCCGGCCGACGGCGTACCCCCCAACCCCGGCGCCTGGCTGACCACCACCGCCAACCGCAAGGCCATCGACCGGATCCGGCGCGAGAACAAACGCGACGACAAGCACAAGGAGGCTCAGATGCTGCACGACAACACCCCACCCGAGCCTCTCGGCGCCATCGACGACGACCGGCTCCGGCTGATCTTCACCTGCTGCCATCCGGCGCTGGCGATGGAAGCCCGCGTGGCGCTGACACTGCGCATGCTCGGCGGCCTGACCGTGCCCGAGATCGCCCGCGCCTTCCTGGTGCAGGAGACCACCTTGGAGCAGCGGATCACCCGCGCCAAGGCCAAGATCAAAGCGGCTCGGATCCCTTATCGGGTGCCGTCCGCGGAGGATCTCCCGGCACGCGTCTCCGGCGTACTCGCCGTGCTGTATCTCGTCTTCAACGAGGGCTACCTGGCGACCGGCCCCGACACCGATCCCGTACGTCACGACCTGACCGCCGAGGCGATCCGGCTCACTCGCCTGATCCGCGCTCTGCTGCCGGAGGACGGTGAGGTCGCCGGGCTGCTGGCGCTGATGCTGCTCACCGAGGCCCGCCGCACCGCTCGGGTTTCGGCCAGCGGCGAACTGGTCACCCTCGACGAGCAGGACCGTGGGGCCTGGGACAAGGCGCTGATCGTCGAGGGTCACCGGCTCGTGCGCGAGCGCCTCGCCGCTGCCGCCGCCGGGGTGGCTCCGGGTCGCTACCAGATCCTCGCCGCGATCAACGCGGTGCACACCTCCGCCGGCGACATCCGCGACACCGACTGGTCGCAGGTCGTCGCCCTCTACGACCAACTCGTCCACCTCGACTCCTCGCCGATCGTCGCCCTCAACCGGGCCATCGCGGTCGCCGAGCTCGACGGACCGGAGGTGGCGCTGGCGGCCGTCGACCGTCTTGAGGACAAGCTGGCCGGCTATTACGCCTACCACGCGACCCGCGCCGACCTGCTGCGCCGGCTGGGCCAAAGTCAGCAGTCGCGCGCGGCCTACGACAAAGCCATCGAGTTGGCCGGCAACACCGCCCAGACCGCCAACCTGACCCGCCGCCGCGACCAACTGCGGTAGCGCCCACGAATCCCGATCAGAACCCCGCGCGCAGCGGCGGCCGGCCCCGACGCAATCAGATCGGCCCGATACCCGCATGAGATCGTCAGCTTCTACGGTCGGCACTGCACTGTCATCGGCAGAAGCGGACGCCGAGCGGCTCACCCCCGCTGGGTGGTGCTCGTTACGCAACGTTACCGGATCACCCCGGTGGCCGATCCCGGCCACTCGACGTTGCGCCAACTACTGACAAAGATTCAGTGCCATAAACCTCTGAAGGTCACACATCCAGCCGACCACGTAACGTGAATAGATGTCGATGATCACATACAGGTAGTGGTACGACCATTTCACCGAGCCGTGTAACTTCGTGATGTCCCAGGACCAGACCTGATTCGGTTGTGTGGCAAGCAGTTCCGGTTTCACCCGCGCCGGATGCACGGCCTGAGCGCGGCGTTCCCTGACCTCGCCGTGGGCGCGCAGGATCCGGTACATGCTCGACACCGAACACAAGTAGACGCCGTCGTCGAGCAGTTCGTGGTAGACCGCCGCGGGCGCCTTGTCGACGAAGTCGGGGCTGTTGAGCAACGCCCGCACGGTGTCACGCTCGACCGGGTCCAGGGCTCGTGGCGAAGGCCCCCGGTCCCGCTCGACCTTGACCGGTTTAGGTGATTTACGGTGCCGGCGGTAGTGGTTGGCCTGCGGCCGGCCGGTCGCCCGGCACGCCGCCCTGGTCCCGATCGACGGCTCCAGCTCCGCGATCGCGTCGTCAACCAGGCTGGTCATGTGGTGGGCTCGCTCCCGGTCGGCGGGCTGTCGGTCGCGAGTCGACCCAGCAGCGCGGAAAGTTTTCCCTGCACGTCGATCACCGTCCTGGCCTTGCCCAGGTCCGATTCCAGACGCTCGACCCGCACACGCAGCCGGGCAATCTCCTTATCCCGCCCATCGGCGGCAGGCCGGCCCACCGGCTTGGCCAGGGCCTGCGTCACGCCCCGATCACGTTGGGACTTCCACGCCGCCACCAGGGACGTGTACAGGCCTTCCCGGCGCAGCAACGCGCCCTTGCCGGCCTTGTCCAGGGAGCAGTACTCGTTCAAGATCCGCGCCTTGTACGCCGCGGAATACGTCCGCGACCGGGCCTTCGCAGGCACCTCAGGATCAAACGCCTCATTGATCGAACTCACAGGGGTGGAACTCCTAGCTCGCCCTCAAACCAAAATTACTGATGTTGCCCTTACCTCTCAAGATCTTGACACAGAGGGGTCCCGCCCGCCGGCGATCAACGCCTCGATCATCGCGCGTCGATCGACCCATCGGTTGCAGGCCGCCCACGACGCGGACCGGGCCGTCGTGATGCACGACGGCCGGATCATCGAGCTGGGCACGCACGACGACGTGGTCGCGAGCGACGGCGCGTACGCGGTGCTGTGGCACACCTGGCAAGGCGAGGAGAACCGGTCTGCGGAACAGGACTCGCCTGTCGACATCGGGAGCAGTAGCATTGGATTAAGCCAGGGAGGGGATTCAATGTTCACCCCGGACCAGCTCGGCTTGGATGACCCCGCTGAGTACGTCGCAGCGGAACGTCGCTATGCGCATGCCGCTTCACAGCGCCGGGCTGCTCGGGATTCCGGCGGTGAGGGCCGGACACTGCTCGCCGTGGCGTGGGCGGTCGAGAAGCAGGGCCGTGGGCCCGAGGCACTCGAGTACGCGCAAACGGCGCGGCTCCTTCTCCGGGACGCTGGTGATCTCAAATTCTTCGCGGAGTGTTGCCATTCCATTGGGGTGTGGCGGTTCCACCACTTCGATTCCGATCCACCGGTCGAGGATTTCCGCCAAGCGGTCGAAGCCCGGCTTGCCATTCCGGACTTGATGGCGGCGGCCCAGTCGTGGCACAACCTGGGATTCGTCCAACTTGTCGCCGGTCGTCCGGTCGACGCCGCTTTCGCATACGAGCGCGCGACCGACCTTCTGGACGAGGTACGGGGGGGCTCCGAGACGTCTAGCGCTTTTCGCCAACTCGGGTTCGTCTACTCGCACCAGGCGTATGCCGCCGCGCGATACGGATTGGCGGCCGACGCGCTGCGGGCGACGACGAAATATTTCGAGCACGTCAAGCAGACCGGCGCGCACCGGGAACCGGTGTACGCCTACCTCGCCCCCGGAATCGCTCTGGCGGCAGCTCCCGAGATCCCTGAGGAAGAGGCGAGCGCACTCGAGGCGCTCGCGGACATCCAGCCTGACGCGGAGACATGGCTGCGCGTGGCTTTGGGCAAAGCTAGCGATGCCATGACGTCACACGTCGAGACGGGAACCGGGCGCCACGCGTACCTCGGCGCTCATCTGCTCGCCCTCGTGGAACTGGCCCGCTGGTGCTATGCCGCCGACCATCGGGACGAGGCGGACCAGCTCATGGCGCAGGCCTTGAGCTTGGCTCGGGCGCGGGGATGGCACGGCGAAGCGTCACGCATCGACCGCCGCAGAGAAAGGTAGCCGTGCCCACCACCGCGTTCACCATCACCGGCTGCACGATCGTCAACCCTGACTCTGGCATCGCTGTCCCCGGCTCATTGTCGGTGAGCGGCGGACTGGTCGGTACGCCACCCGGCTCCGAGCAAGCCATTTTGGATGGGACCGGGCTGTTCGCAATTCCCGGCTTGATCGACATGCACGTTCACGCGACTAGCGACCCCCATGGCCGAACCGCGTCGACTTGGTCGGAGATCTCGACGACGACCATGACGCTCTCCGCCGTCGACAATCTTGCGACCGCGCTTAACAACGGCGTCACTACAGTCCGGGATCTTGGCGCTCCGCGAGATGTCGGGTACGGCATTCGCGCCGCTTGGTCCCGGGATCTGTTCGTCGGCGCCCGGCCTTTCGTCGCCGGGCCGGCCATCACCGCAGTCGGCGGGCACGGCTCCTGGCTCGGCGTCGAATCCGAAGGCCCGGCCTCTATCGGCGCCCTGGTCCGGCGTAATGCGGCCAGCGGCTCGGACGTGATCAAGCTGATGATGCGCAGTGCCGCCCGCCGTATGGAACTGCGGCCGGAAGAGCTCAGGGAAGCGGTCGCCGAAGCGCATTGGCTGGACATTCCGGTGGCCGTTCACGCAAACTTCTCGGAACGGTCGATCGACGTGGCCGTGCAGGCCGGCTGCGACACTCTCGAACACGGGTTCGTCATATCCGACGCCACCGCCGACGCGATGTCGAAGCAGGGTACGGCCCTTTGTTCCACGTCGGTGGCGCTCCATTCGATCGTCGAGCAGCCGCAGCGTTGGATCCGGCAGGGTGGCAAAGAGTTGGTGGACCGGGCGGTGCAGCAGTTCCCGGAGGCTCGCCGCAGTTTCGAGCGCGCCCTGGGGGCCGGTGTCACTGTTATTGCGGGCACCGATGCCGGGGTCAGCGGTGTGGCCTTCGACGCGTTGCCCCGCGAGCTGAAGACGATGGTCGAGTGGGGGGCCACTCCTCAGCAGGCGCTCGTGGCCGCGACCAGCGCAGCCGCCCAGGCGCTGCGGCACCCGGAGCTGGGAACTCTGCAGCCCGGCACACCGGCCGACATCGTCCTGCTGCGGGCCAACCCGCTCACCGACATCTCCGCGTGCGCCGCCGTGGAGGCGGTGATCCAGCGCGGTCGCGTGATCCGGCTCGACTCGCCGTCGCGGCTCTACGGGCTTGAGATGTACCCGGCCCCGGGTACGGTGCTTCCCCCGAGGACCCGATGAGACGCTGGGTTCCGGCTCCTGGTTGGAGCGTCGCCTTGGACGACAACGGGCTCGCGCTGACCCGTAGCGGGCTCACAATCGTGATCCGTGTGCCTCAGAAGACCGGACGCGAAGTGCTGGCCCACGTCAATGGGGACTCCGATGGCCTGTCGCTCGCCGGCCGTCGCGTCTTGACCAATCTCGATCAACATGGCGTCCTCACCACGGAGGTCGTTCACGACCAGCAGGTAATCGCTCGACACGAGCCTGGCATCCGCAGCGTCGGCCGCGGATCCGAATCCGGGTGGGTTCGTCCAGTTCGAACGCAGCCGGCAACGCACCTCCGTTTCGGGCCCGATGGGCCCGAGCTGGCCGGCAGCCTTTCCGGGGACCGGGTCATCCTCACCTCTACTTGGGCCGTCGAGTTCGCCGCTCGCCTGATTGCGCGGGCCGGCCACGATTCCGACGGCGATTTGGAAAGCGAGTTGCTCTGCCTTATGAGCCGGGCCAGCCTCCTCATCACCGATGCGCCGGACCGCGCCTGCGATACCTGGGAGTTTCACGACTCGGTCTTTCACGCGGCGACGCGGTTGGACACCAGCTTCGGGGACTACGGCGCCAAGATCGAACCCGCACCTTTCGTACCCGACGTTGCAGTTCCCCGGCCCGCCACGGACAAGCGCCTAATACTCAACCACGACGAGCGCGCCGCTAAGGGCTTGACGCTGCGCGACGCAATCTCGGCCCGGTCGACGGTGCGCGACCACGGCGGTGCCCCCATCGGGCGAGCCGAGCTGAGCGCCCTCTTCGACGCATCGCTTCGCGTTCGCAAGCTGGAACGCACCGCGACGAACGAGCGGGCGTGGCGTGCGATCCCGACTGGCGGCGCACTTTCCGGGCTGTCTGCGGTCGTCATCGCCGGTGCCGTCAGCGACCTCGCGCGGGGAGCGTACGAGTACGACGCCGTGAGCCACGACCTCGCTCCAGCCTCAGGACCGTCCCCGGCGATCGACCGATGGTTCGGCCTGGCTCAGCGGCTGACCGGAATCCCCAGCGCCGCAATCCAGGCGATGATCCTCTTCACTCTGGACTACGGTCGCCCCGCTCATTCCTACGGCTCGATTGTGTACGCCAGCACGCTCAAGGAAGTCGGCGCGGCACTCGAAGCCATGGCACTGGTGAGTGTCGATCTAGGGCTCTCGTTCTGCCCGATGGGCGGGGGCTTCGGCACGACCGCCGGACTGGGAAAAGGTATCCGCTCGGCTGCCGTGGTGGGCGAGGCGGTTATCGGACGGCCGGATGGTGCGCCGTGAACCAGGCCGTTCAGTTCGTCTACGAGCGCGGCACCTGGGTCGCGTACCTCGGCACGGACCACGCCCGGTCAACCGTCGCCCCCGCCACGCTGGCGCAATATCTGGTAGGAAGGACTCCCGGACCGGAAGCGGTCGGTCCTGCGCCCTACGACCGGGCCGCCTGGACTGCACGCGGGTGGAGCGCCGCCTACGACTTCGCCGTGTCGCTACACAACTCGACCGAGCCTGTCGCCTCCGTTCGCCTGATTGAAGATCCGGCCTGCTCGGGGGTGCCGCGCGGCATCGAGGAGCACTATCCGCCGGCACCGACCGCCCCGCCCCTGAGCCGGTACAGCCTTCTGACGGTCTTGGACACGGCCCGGCTGGGCGAGGCGCCGTGGCCCATCGAGACCGCCGTCGCTGTCATCTCCGTCGACGACATGATCCCCGGCTGGTACCGGTGGGACGGCCGGCCCTGGCCGAACGCCGAGCCGCTACCCGACGCGACGGCATTCGAGCGGATCGCCCCGGTGGCGTTCGGGCGGGCCGGGTACGACGTGCAAGCACTCGTCATCATCGCGGCCATCGACCCTCGGCTCGCGGCGTTACGGTCCCGCGCCTACGCACGCCTGCTTGTGACCGGCGGTGCGGTGCTCAGCCGTCTGGAAGGCGCGGCTAGCGATGCCGGTCTGTCCAGCCGCGGCAACTACGCGGTAGACCGCTCGATCGGCGCACGGCTCGGCGTCGCGGCGGACAGTGTGCTGCCGGTCGGCGCGGTCGCCCTGGGGTCACGGTGACCGATCGGCCGCCCCGTCTGACCTGGGCTCCGGGGACAACCATCACGTCGGACAACGGAGCCGGCGTTCGTCTGTCGGTTCCGTCCCTCGGCCGGGCCTGGCGCATGGACAGGGCAGGGCTGGCGCGGATCGTACGCTGGGTGGCGGAGTCCTCGGGGCCGACGCCCGGCGTCATTCTGCAGCTGGTGCGAGCCGGTGTCCTGGTCTCGGGCAAGGCGCCGACAGATGAGCGGTGGGATCCGGTCCGGCGTTTCCACGAGTGGGCCAATCACGAGATCTACCTCGACGGTTCCGATCCCACGGGCGCTTCCCGGAAGGCTGCGGTGGCCCAGTTCAGTGCGGACGACATCGACACGATGCGCAACCCGGACGCCGAGGGCGGCAGCGAAGCGGTGCTCGCGGCCGACCTGGCAGAGGTCGTGTGGGCAGCGTCGCTGCGGATGCGGGCGAATCGCGTACGAGTCAGCGAGGCCACCGACGCACGGGGCCTGCTCTTCAGCTACGGCGCCGCTCACGACCTGATCGTGGTCGATCAGTATTCCCACCGTGCGCCGGTGGCCTGGGTCGATCTCGGTCGCTTCGGCTACGGCCGACCTCTCGCAGCAGACCCGGCCACCCTCCTGAGAGATGTTGGAAGCAGAGGGATCGCCGTGGTGGGCCGATTCGAGCGCTATCAGCGCCGCTACCGTCACGAGAAGGCCATGCGTGGCTTCTTGATTGACGGCGGACGTGTCCTCGGGGAGGTCGCTCGGGCTGTGGCCACCCGGTATGGCTCGGCCATGGTGAGCGACACTCCGTTACCTCCCGGCAAGGCTGAGCTGGACCCGAGTGAGATCCTCGTCGTCGGCATAGTGGCGGTTCGCTGACCAGGTCCTCAGACGAAGGGGTGCGGCACGACTGCGCCGGCGGAGGTCCGCTCCACGAAGGCGTCGACCGCTGCTTGGAAGCGCGGTGCGACGAGGAACGGGAACTCGTTGATCTGCAGGTGGAGGAAGCTCGGCACGACTGCGCGGGCCACCACTACTCCGGAGGCCCATGGCGGGGTGATGTCCGCGTAGGCCCAGTCGTACCCGTGATCGTTGAGATAGTCTCCCACCCACGCGACGGGCGACTGATCGGGAGCGTCCTGCTCGGCAGCCATCCCGCGGCCGTTGTCGATGAAGTAGTCGTCGATGTGGGGGCGACCGTAGTGGGCCCACCACAGCGTGCGCTGGTTGATGGACGTGGGAATCCGTTCCACCGGCGTGCCGCGCCGCATCAGCCGCCAGCCGAGATGGAACACGTGGACGGCTTCGAGCGCGGCCGCCCGGACCGCGTCCTCGAGGCGGAGACCCGCCCCGGATCCGAATCCGGCCTGCGGGAGATCTTCGCGGTTACCGGAAACCGCGGCGATGGCCACGTGGGTTCCCGGTACGTCCGAGGGAATGACGCCGACGCGCAGCTGGGCGCCGGTACCAAGTATTGAGACGACGTCGGCCGCTCCGTACCGCGCCGGATCCAAGACGCCGGCCGGAGTGCCGTTATACACGGTTGAGGCGACGGCGTGACGCTCGACCACTTCCAGCAACGCCCGGCCTAGCGCCGTCTCCCGATCGGCGCCGCAGGCGGTGCCGATCGACGTCATGGGCTTCGGCCGCAGCGCGTCGGCGTCCCCGAGCCGTCGCCGGGCGAGGTCGAACGGCACCAGCCGCTCACTCCGGGGCGACTGCATCGGGGTCCAGGTCGTCTGGGTGTGCTCGTCCCAGTCGAAGATCGCCAGTCGGGGGCTTTCCGCTCGCTGCTTCGCGCTGAACGTCGCCCGGTCGTCGAGCCGAATCACCGTGGAACCCAGGTCGACGGCCCGGCCGCGAATCTGCTCGAGCGGGGTCTCGTACAGTGCGGACCGCTCGACCGCCTCGCCCAGCGCCCGCACCCCGGCGGCCTGCGGGTCGACGTCCCATGCAACGCCGAGGACATCGTCGTCGGCTTCCACCACGGAGCCGTAGATACCTTGAAACGGGCTGCGGAAGCGGAGGTAGTTCCAGTCGTCCCGGGTGGCGCTTATGGCAAGGCTCATGACTCTCCGGCGCCTGCCCGGGCAGGCTTCCGTGGGCCGAGGGTGATGGTGTAGATGGGTGCTTCGCGCGGCGGCAGCCCGAGCATGTCGCAGAGTACCTTGTCGTTGGTCGCCGGGGTGATCAGGCAGCCGGCACCGTGCGCTTCGCTCGCCAGAATCAGCCACTGCGCGATCCGGCCGACCTCGATGTACAGCTCACGCAAGGCCCGCTCGTACGGGAATCGCCGTTGCCGTACCGGGAAGTCCGCAATCAGCACCAAGGTGGCGCTAGCGGTCTTCGCTGCCTGCATGCCGCACATCAGGTCGGACATGGCCTGACGCAACTCCGCCGGACGAGCCAGGGCCGCCACCTCGTTCCTCAGGTCGAGGTTCCAAACCCCCGGCGTCAAGCCGTCGATGCCGTAGACGATGGCCGCGGACTTGAGGCCGGCCCGGAAGCCGCCGGAGTCGGTAGTGCCGCCCAGCAATACGACGAAGTCGTGGAGAATCCGCGCGAAGGCCGCTTGGTCGAGCCCCTTCGGGTCGTACGAGCGCACCGTCCGGCGGTGGATCAGCACCTCCCCGACGGTCCGCTCGGACGCTGGAGTGATGCCGACCAACTTTCCCCAGCGCCAGCCCGGCGTGGTGGTCTCGGTGACCAGTTCCTCCGCGAGCTCTTCTCCGTCGACTTCGGACCAGTCGCCCTCGGACCAGTCGAAATACTCGAGGCTAGGCCGCCAGCCCTTTGACACCCAGTCGGCTCGGACGGGGTTCGACTGACCAGGTTCGCTGGTGACCAGGCTCCCGATCACGGCCGAGCCACTGGCGATCTGCTCGGCCAGGGTCGCCGCACTGACGGTCTCGGCCACGCGCAGTTCGGAATCCTCCAGCCGCGCGGAGCCGGCCTCGGGGCGGATCACCAGCATCGGGGACCACTGCATGGTCACTTCGGCGTCTCCAGGGTCGTCAGAAGGGTGGCCGATATCGGACACTCGACGTACCGGTCCACCCTTAGGTGGGCCGCCACCGCCGGACCGTTCAGGTGCTGGATCTGCTCGACCCGCCAGCCGTTGGCCCGGCCGAGGAACTCGCACGTGGTCATCAGGTGGCCGACGTCCATGTGCACGGTGCGGAACGTCCGCGGCTCGCGGTACCGGTACCGGTTGCGTTCGAAGAACGAGCTGTAGAGGACGACCGCCCAAGGACCGGCTGGGGCGGTCAGACCCAGCACGTCCAGCCACTCCACGGGTGGTGTCGACACGCTGTCCACCGAGTCGAGCACCCCATCGACCGACGCGATCTGGTACGCGCCGTCGCCTAGGCCGGGCAAGCCGCTGGTGATGACGGACAACTCGGTCGGATGCCGGCTTCCGCCGGACGGACTGGTCTTCCGCAGCAGTGGCGCCGCCTGCGGGTACGGCATGCCATGGTCCGGACCGGCCGCGAGAGCAGGGACAGCAGGTCCACGAGAGCTTCGCGGTCCAGCTTTCGCTCGGGAGTCTCGTGGTCGACGACGGCACCGGAGCGGACCTCGTTCAACTCTGCCGCCGGGCCGGGCAGCGGGTAGCTCGCCTTCGCGCCGGCTATTTTCCCCCGGGCGCGGTCGACATCGGGCTGCTGCTGATTGTACGCGACCATCCGGCGGACATCCTCCGCGCTGCTCCCGTCCACCTCGTAGAGCTCGAAGGGGTATCCGAAGGTGCGGGCGTGATAGCGGGCAGCCGCCCGCCATCCGTTGGCATTCCACTCGCCAAGCCAGGCCGGGGTGCCGACCACGTCATCGCGGGAGGAATCGACGAGATATTCCTGGGCGACGAGCCAGTCGACAATTTTCAGGGCGGAATTCTGCGATGACGTCCAAGCAGAAATGGTGGTCGTCAATTCTTCCCAGTTCGTTTCCGCGAATGCGGTGACCAGAGCGGCCGCCGTTACCGCCGAGACCCGGTGCCCGCGCAGCCGATCATCCCGACTCAGCAGCCAACGGCCGGATCCAACAGGTTCGAGGCGTACCAACGGGTGCGCCTCGAACCTGCTCGGACTCACCGACCCAACGGCATGGACTGCCGATGAGTACCGAGGTGTCAGAGCGTGACCCCGTTGGTGCAGCCACCCTGGATCAGAGCGGTCGAGAACAGGTCAACCTCTTCGAACAGGGTGTCGATGTCGCCGGGGGCCTCCTCGAATTCGAGGTGGGACTCGGTTCCATCAGTGGACGTGGGTGCCTGGACAGCTTCGATCTCCGTATATCCCATAAAGGGAGTATCAGTGGGCGCCGCGCGGCTGTCAATGAGGTGGTTTCATGACTGTCAAGTGGTGCTGGTGGCTGGGCGACGAAGAGTGTCCACTGATCAGGGAGAATATCTAGATCATTTGAGCGACTGATCAGTAACACATTTGACGACGGGACGGGAACGTTACTCCCGTCCCGTCACAACCTTAGGCTCGCAGGGCGCGCACCAGGATTTCCGCGCCGCTGCCCACGGTGCCAGGGAAGCCTTCCGACAGCGCGTTCACCAGGGTCACGGAGATCGCGAGGGTCTCGTGCGCGATGAGCTCCTGGTGGTCGGAGATCACCGCCAAGACCTCTGCGGGTGCCGCGATCGATAGGGTGATCCGGTCGGAGACGTCGAGGTCGGCGTCCCGACGGGCCTGCTGCACGATACGGACGACGTCGCGGGCGATGCCCTCGGCCTCCAGCTCCGGGGTGATCTCCGTGTCCAGGGCGATCGTCACCCCGCGCTGGGACTCCACGACCCAGCCGGTCCGCGGCACCTCGGTGACAAGGATGTCGTCCGGGCCCACGCCCACCTGCTTGCCGTCGACCGACAGGTAGAAGACTCCCGCCTCGCGGACGCCGTTGATCAGCTCGCGGGGACCGGCGGCCGTGACGGCCTTGGCGACCTGCTGGGTCTGTTTAGCGAACCGCCGGCCCAGTTCCCGGAAGTTCGGCTTGACCTGGACGTCGATGATCTCGTTGTTCGCGTTGAGCGGCTCCAGCAGCTTGACGTTCAACTCGTCGCCGATGTCGTCCAGCAGCGCCTGCGTGAGCACGGTGCCGGCCGGTAGGCCGACGAGGGCACGGCTTAGCGGCTGGCGGATCCGTAGGCTGCTCGCCTTGCGCGCCGCCCGTCCCGCCTCGGCCAAGCGCGCGCGGTGGCGACCTGGGCCGACATCTCGGAGCTAATAAGGCTGGTGTCGGGCTGCGGCCAGGTCGCCAGGTGCACCGACTCCGGAGCTGACTCGTCACCGCGGCGGACGACCTGCTGCCACACCTCCTCGGTGATGAACGGAATGAACGGGGCGAGCAGCCGCGTCAGGAACTCGAGGCACTCGTACAGGGTGGTCAGCGCGTCCTGGTCGCCCTCCCAGAACCGCTGGCGGGACCGCCGCACGTACCAGTTGGACAGATCGTCGATGAAGTCGGCGAGCAGCCGCCCGGCGCGGGCCGTGTCGTAGTTCTCCATCCGCTCGGTCACGGCCGCAGCCAGCGCGTGGACCTCGCCGACGATCCACCGGTCGAGGATCGGCCGCTCGCTGACGGGGTGCGCGGTCTGGGGCGCCCAAGCCGTGTGCGACGCGTAGAGAGAGAAGAACGACGCTGTGTTCCAGTAGGTCATCAGCAACTTGCGGACGATCTCGTCGAGCGACCCGGGGCCGACCCGGCGCTGTGACCAGGGCGAGCCTGAGCAGGCCATGAACCAGCGAACGGCGTCCGCCCCGTGCGCGTCCATCAGCGGGATCGGCAGCAGGATGTTGCCCAGGTGCTTGCTCATCTTGCGGCCGTCCTCGGCCAGGATGTGCCCGAGGCAGACCACGTTCTCGTAAGCGGACCGGTCGAAGACGAGGGTGCCCACCGCCATGAGCGTGTAGAACCATCCTCGCGTTTGGTCGATCGCCTCGCAGATGTACTGGGCGGGGTACGTCTTCTCGAACGCCTCCTTGCTGCCTGGCACGTGCGGGAAGCCCAGCGAGGCGAACGGCATGGCCCCGGAGTCGTACCAGGCATCGATCACTTCGGGTACGCGGGTCGCGGTCTCGCCGCACTCCGGGCAGGCGAAGGTGATCGCGTCGACGTACGGGCGGTGCGGGTCCAGGTCGGACAGGTCCGCGCCAGCCAGTTCCCCGAGTTCCTTGCGGGAGCCGATCGCGGTGACGTGGCTGTTCTCGCAGCGCCACAGCGGCAGCGGGGTGCCCCAGTAGCGCGACCGGGACACCGCCCAGTCGATGTTGTTCTTCAGCCAGTCGCCGTACCGCCCGTGCTTGATGTGCTCGGGGTACCATTTCGTGCTCTCGTTCTCCCGCATCAGCGCGTCGCGGACGGCGGTGGTCCGGATATACCAGGACGGCTGGGCGTAGTACATCAGCGGGGTATGGCAGCGCCAGCAGTGCGGGTAGGCATGCTCGAAGGGCTCGTGCCGGAATAGCTTGCCGTTCTCCTTGAGCCGGTCGATGAGCAGCGCGTCGGCATCCTTGAAGAACACCCCGCCGACCACGTCGATTTCGTCTAGAAAACGCCCGTTCGGAGTCACCGGGTTGACCAACGGCAGACCGTAGGCGCGGCAGACGGCGAGGTCTTCCGCGCCGAAGGCCGGCGCCTGGTGAACCAGACCGGTGCCGTCCTCGGTCGTGACGTAGTCCGCGAGCACCACCCGATGCGCGTCGGGAATGTCCACCAGGTCGAAGGGCCGCTCGTAGTGCAGCCCCTCTAGCGTGGACCCGGGCAGAGACGCCAAGATTTCGGCGTTGTCGCCGAGGACGCGCCGCACCATCGGTTCGGCGACCACGAAGGTGCCCTGGTTAGTGCGGGCGACCACGTAGGTCACGTCAGGATGCGCCGCCACCGCGGTGTTGGACACCAGCGTCCACGGCGTGGTTGTCCAGATCAGCAGATCCGCACCGACGTGCCCGGCCACCGCGTCAAGCAGCGGGAACCGCACGTAAACGGACGGGTCGGTGACCATCTCGTACCCCTGCGCGACCTCATGGTCGGACAGCGTCGTGCCGTCGCGCGTACAGTACGGCGCCACCCGGAAGTCCTCGACCAGGCGCCCGTCGGAGTGGATGCGTTTTAGCGACCACCAGACACTGTCCACGTACTCCGGGGACATCGTCTCGTACGGGTGCTCGAGGTCGATCCAGTAGCCCATGCGCTCGCTGAGCTGCATGAACTCGTCCACGTGCCGCAGCACGGACTCGCGGCAGCGGGCGTTGAACTCGGCGACGCCGACTTTCTCGATGTCGGGCTTTCCGCTTAGCCCCAGTTCCTTCTCGACGGCCAGCTCGACGGGCAGTCCGTGACAATCCCAGCCGGCACGGCGGGGCACCGAGAAGCCCCGCATCGTCCGGTACCGGGGGAAAAGGTCCTTGAAGACCCGCGCCTCGATGTGGTGGGTGCCCGGAGTGCCATTGGCCGTCGGCGGACCCTCGTAGAACACCCAGGGGGTTCCGTCGGCTGTGCGCTCAAGACTGCGGGCAAACACGTCGTTGGCCTGCCACCACTTGATGACCTTGCGGTCCATCTCGCCGAAGTCGATCTTGGCGGGCAATGCCGTAAACGGCGACTCTACCGACTGACTGCCTGTCATCCGACGCTCTCCCTGCGCTCCGTCACTTCTCGCACGGGTATCGACTCGATACCCACGCGGGGACGAAGCACCGGCGCGTAGCCAGGACTCCGCGGTACCACCCCGCTTGCACCCCGGCAAAGCGAGCGCCTCTCAATTCTGCGGCGTGACGTGCCGCCCGCGTCCGGTTCTATTGAGGCAGGAAACCTGCCCGTTCTTCCGGAGGCTCCCCGGTGATGGCCGGATCGGCGCCTGTGCCACTCATTGTAGCCGTTCGCCCGCCAGAACCGGCACCCCTTCCTTCTTGGGTCACCCGCAACGTCCCAGCGGCCGGGGCAAGCCTTTTTGGCGCGCGGAGCGTAGCGGCTTGTCGACGATGCGGTGTGAGGCGTCCGAACTGTGTGATGAGACGTCTCTGCTCCACGGGCACCGGATGGAAGCGGGATGCCGTTCGGCGCGGCTATTGTGTCGACGCGTATGTCCCTGCGCGTAGACGTGCAGGGGGCGCAGGCTGCCGTATTCTCGGCGGGAAGGCAATGCACGTGCTGTTGGAAGGGATAAGGGATCCACCGGTCACGGAAGCAGATGAACGAGGGCGGTCGTAGCGCAGAAGCTCCCCGTCCCTGAACAGGTCGGACAGCAGCCGGTCGAACTCGCCGAAGTGAGAGAAGACGACGTGTCCGCCCAGGTCCCAGGTGAAGCCGGCTGAGTCGATTACGGAAGAGGCGAGCCCGCCCGCAGTGGCCGACGCCTCCAGGTTGAGCCAGTCCGAGGGATCCAGCTGCATCAGCTCGTCGGCGCAGGCCAGGCCGCACAGGCCTGCCCCGAGGATGATGTCCGGCCAGCTTCTCGCGCCAACGGGGTCTGCGGCCCGACCTCCTCCATCCCGAGTTCGCAGGCAGGGAACGCGACGATCTTCGGCTGCCAGCATGAGCGTCGAGAGCAGGCATTACGGTGGCGTCGGCTCCCTGCGGTGCGCGGCGAGCACGGACCCAACGACGATCGCTCCGAGCCCGAGGATCGCAGACACGCTGATCTGCTCGCGGAGGAAGGCCACACCGAAGGCGACAGCGAACGCGGGTGACAGGTAGAACGCCAGGGCGGCGCGGGCGGGGCCGACGCGGGTGATGAGCGCGTAGAACAAGGCGAGCGTCGCGCCGGTGCAAACAATCCCGAGGACGAGCAGGGCAGCCGTCGTTTTCCACTCCGGGCAGCCGGGTCGGGACCGTCGCGGAGGCGGGAACGACCACGGCTGCGGTGGTGACCAGCATGGCGGAGGTGGCGACGCCGAGGGGCGGGCCCTCGACGTACCGCCGATGGATCGTCATCGCGCCAGCGGCATAGCACACGGCCGCGACGAGGATGAGCGTGCCGCCGAGCAGCGCCATCCGGCCTCCGCGCAGGTCGACGCCGAAGAGCATGAGCAGGCCGACCAGGCCGAGGATTATGCCGGTCAGGCCCTTCCAGCCCTGTGGGCGTTCGTCGGGTGCGTAGCGGAGAGCGAGGAGCGCGACGAACAGTGGTTGGGCGCCGACGAGGATGCCGGCGACGCTGGCCGAGACGTATTGCTGACCGTAGGTGAGCAGCAGCAGCGGCGCGGTGGACTGCACCAGCACCGTCTCGACGATCGCCCGAGGGTTGCGCCAGATGGGCCGAAGTGCGTCCCTTCCCTCATCACCATCAATGGTCAGTCAACCCGTCTGAATACGCGAGGTTGGCGTGGTTCGCCCGGCGCCCCGGACCGACCGGCCAGGGCACGGCGGCTTCTTGGCGGACGCTCGGGCTGCCGCTCCTGACGGGCACGTACCGGCGGGCCGGGCCTGCACCAGGCGACATCCGGCATCCGCCGGTCGGCCTCGCCCCAGACCCATTTCGGGCGACGGTGGCCGACCGGGGGGGGGAGGGGAGGCCGTCAGTCGCCCGTGACGCCGTCGACCTTCTCCCGGAGCAGGTCGGCGTGGCCGTTGTGGCGGGCGTACTCCTCGATCATGTGGACGTACACCCAGCGCAGGTTGAACTCCCGACGCTTCGGGCTCACCTCGGTGAACGTCTCGTCCAGCGAGTGCCCGGCCGTCGCGGCGCGGGCCAATTCGACCTCGTGGTGGAAGGTGGCGAAGTCGGCCTCGGCGTCCGCGGTGCTGACGTCGAAGTCGGCGTCCGGCGTCGCCTCGGTGAAGTAGGGGTAGTCGACCTTCTCGCCGGCGAAGTTCTCCTGGAACCACCAGGCCTCGACCTCGGCCAGGTGCCGGACAAGGCCGAGCAGGGTGAGCCCGGACGGCTCGATGCTCGGGGTCCTGAGCTGCTCGGCGGTCAGCCCGGCGCACTTGAGCAGCAGGGTCTGCCGGTGATAGTCGAGCCAGCCTTCGAGCATGGTGCGCTCGTCGCCGACGTGAGGCTCAGGGGTCCGGGTGATTTGCGGTGCTCTCCAGGTCATCCGGCCATCCTGGCCCCCGGGTCCGACAGCCGCGACCGGATTAACGCGCACCGCCGTAGCCGGAGCTGTCGATCTTGCATGACGTGTACGACAGTAGGGTCTTGCCATGATCGAGGATGTCGCATGCCGTTGACGAACTCATGGTTGTCCGGGCCTACGCCTACTGACCGACTCGAGCGCGAACTACTCGAGGAGCGAATTCTCAACCTGCTGTCGTCGCAGAACATGTGCGTGCTCGCGACTGCGGGACCGGAAGGGCCGCTGGCGACACCGGTGCGCTACTACCCGCTCGGCTTCGCGGTGATGTTCACCGCCGCGCCCCGCTCGCCGAAGCTCCGCAACATCGCCGCCGATTCACGCGTCTCGGTCGGCATCTTCGCCCCGCTGGTCGGACTGGCCAGCAGCCGTGGCGCTCAGCTGTTCGGTACCGCCCGGGTGCTTGAACCGGACGATCCGGATCGGGACAAGTACTGGTCGGCCTTCCGGTGGGAAAACGAGCACGCCGAGCGCGGTCGCTCGCTCTCCGAGCCGCCCAGCGACACGCTCGTGGTCATCGAGGCGGATCGCATCGTCTACACAGAGCATTGGCTGAGGCGTGAGGGCTTCGCCCCCCGGCAGTTCTGGCGGCGCAGCCGTTGAGGTAAGCAGGTCCGGGCGGGCGCTCTGCTGCGCTCGGACATCCATGGCGGCCTGACGGCGGCGACGATTCAGGCAGTCCGGGGCAGCTTCGTGAGCCGCATCCGCGCCTCGCCGAGGCGCCAGCGGGCGGTGTCGTCGTGCACTGTCAGGCCGGCAAGGATCGGACGGGAGTGTTGGCCAGCTCAAAGCTGGGCTCAGGGGACGACGACCACCGGCCACCGGCCGGTCCGCACCAGCCGGGTGGCGACGGACCCGAGCAGCCGGTGGCCCGCCTGCTCGGACGAGCCGACCACCACCAGGTCCGCCCGGGCCTCGTCGGCCGCGGCGCAGAGTTCGGCGTACGCGTCGCCGCGGCGGCAGAGGAACGTGACCGGCAGGCCCAGTTCCTCGGCGCCGCGGCGGCACTCCTGCCGCAGGTCCTCGGCCAACTCGTCGTGGGTCTGCTGCACCGCGCCGGCGACCACGCCGGACATCACGCGGTGTAGCCGGCCGGCGAGCTGACGAAGACCACCACCAGGGCGGAGCCCCTGTCGGCGGGCCAGCCCGGCCGCGTACGCGGCGGCGCGCAGCGAGGTGCGGCTGCGTCCACCCCGACCAGCACCACCCGGGGCCCGTCCGTGCCGCGTCGAACGGCAGCGGGCGGGCTCCCGGCCCGTACTCCTCGGCGGGTCCAGCGGCTGACCCACCGTCATGGCGTCAGCTCCGCTCGCCGGTCCTGACCACAACGGCGCCGGCGCGGCCGCGATGGTGGACTCCCGCTCGACCTCGTCGGCGAGCTGGTTGCCGCTCTGCTGCCGCAGCGGCACCTCCTTGATGAAGCTCACCGCGATCAGGGCGATCAGGGCGAACGGGGCGGCGGCCAGGAAGATGTCGCCGGCGGCGTGCCCGTACGCGCTCTCCACCACGGCCCGGATCGGGGCGGGCAGGGTGTGCACGTCCGGCAGGGTCCCGCCGCCATCGTCGCTGGAGGCCCGGATGCCGAGCTGGGCGAGCCCGTCGGCGAGGTAGTCCTTGACCTTGTGGGCCAGCACCGCGCCGAGGGCGGAGACGCCGACCGCGCCGCCGAGGCTGCGGAAGAAGGCGACCACCGAGCTGGCGGCGCCGAGCTCGTGCGGCCCGACGGTGTTCTGCACCGCGAGCACCAGGTTCTGCATGGTCATGCCCAGCCCCAGGCCGATCAGCGCCATGTAGCAGCTGAGCACCGCGTAGTTGGTGTCGGCGCGCAGCGTGCCCATCAGCGCGAAGCCGATGGTGAGCAGCGCGGCGCCGCCGACCAGGAAACGCTTCCAGCGGCCGGTCTTCGTGATGATCCGGCCGGTGGCCGTCGAGGAGACCAGCAGGCCGAGGATCATCGGCAGGGTCATCAGGCCGGACATCGTCGGGCTCTCGCCGCGGCTGATCTGGAAGTACTGGCTCAGGAAGACCGAGGCGCCGAACATCCCGACGCCGACCGCGATGCTGGCGACGGTGGCCAGGGTGATGGTCCGTGAGCGGAACAGGTGCGGCGGGATCATCGGCTCGCTGGCCCGGGTCTCGACCCGGACGGCGATCGCGCCGAGCACCAGCGCGCCGACCACCATGACGGCGCTCTGCCAGGAGAGCCAGTCGAACTTGTCGCCGGCCAGGGAGACCCAGACCAGCAGCATCGAGACGGCGGCGGTGATCAGCGTGGCGCCCCACCAGTCGATCTTCGCCTCGCGCTTCACCACGGGCAGGTTCAGGGTCCGCTGGAGCACGATCAGGGCGGCGATGGCGAACGGCACACCGACGTAGAAGCACCAGCGCCAGCCGAGCCAGGAGGTGTCGACGATCACGCCGCCGATCAGCGGGCCGCCGATGGTGCCGACGGCCATCACCGCGCCGAGGTAGCCGCTGTAGCGGCCCCGCTCGCGCGGCGAGATCATCGTCGCCATGATCACCTGGGCCAGGGCGGTGAGACCACCGGCGCCGATGCCCTGCAGCACCCGGCAGGCGATCAGCTCGCCGGTGGACTGCGAGACGCCGGCCAGCACCGAGCCGAGGACGTAGACCACCAGGGAGAGCTGGACCAGGGCCTTCTTACTGGTCAGGTCGGCGAGCTTGCCCCAGATGGGGGTGGTCGCGGTGGTGGCCAGCAGCGTGGAGGTGACCACCCAGGTGTACGCGGACTGGCCGCCGTGCAGTTCGGTGATGATCCGCGGCAGCGCGTTCGAGACGACCGTGGAGGAGAGGATCGCGACGAACATGCCCAGCAGCAGTCCGGAGAGGGCCTCCAGGATCTGCCGGTGGGTCATGTCGACGGCGGTCGCCCGGGTGGGCGCTGGCGCCTGGGTCATCGTGGGGTGCCTCCGGTGGGAGTCGAGGTGGGAGCAGAGTTGCTTGAGGCAACCGTAGGGCTTGGTTGCCTCAAGCAACAACCCGACGTGGCGAAGCTCTATTCCGCGCCGCCACCCCATCGCCGGGCGGGACCGGGCCGGTGCGCAGAGTCAGTGGTCGGCCTCGTTGAAGCGGTGCAGCAGCCGGGCGAAATCCTGCACGTCCCGCGCGGGCCAGCTCTCCAGCACCCGCCGGAACTCCCCGAGCCGGGCCGCGCGGGCGGCGTCGAACCGGCGCTGCCCCTCCTCGGTGAGGCTGAGCTGCGCGGCCCGCCGGTCGGTCGGGTCCGGGTCCCGCCGGACCAGGCCGAGCGTCTCCAGACCGTGGATCTGCCGGCTCAGCGTCCCCTTGCCGATGCCCAGCCGGGCGGCCAGGTCGGTCAGCCGGATCGAGCCACACCGGCGCAGCCAGAGCAGCAGCCCGTACGCGTTCGGCTCGAGGTTGGGATGCACCTCGCGGGCGACCTCCCAGGCCCACGCCCGACCGCGGCGCAGCAGGGCGGTCAACTCGTGCTCCACCGCGCGCAGTGTCTCCGGCAGGTGCTCGTCCACGGACAGAGCGTACGGTGATCCGCCTAGTCCCCGGTGGACAGCCGCCGGCGCACCACGGGACGGAGGTGGCCGTCGCTGGTGGTGCCCTCGATGGTCACCTCCGCCGACCGGCCCCGGTGCTCCAGGGTGGCCACCGCGTTGCCGAAGTACGGCCCGCCCAGCTTGCGCCACCGCACGGTGGGCCGGCGTACCCCGGCGGAGCGGGCCAGCGCCCGGGTGGCCGCGGACGGGCCGGCGGACCAGCCCAGTCGCATCAGCGGGCGCAGCCCGGCCGGCACCTGGTTGTGGATCGGTGAGCAGGTCAGCTGGTGCACCGGGGTACGCACCCCCGGGTCGTCGAAGCGGGCCCGGGCCACGTACGAGTGGTGCACGTCCCCACCGAGGACGCTGATCGAGGCCGGCGGCGCGTACGCCGGACCGGCGCCCACCCGGTCACCCGGCGCTCCCGGCGTGCCGCTGCCGATCCGGACGAAGAGCGCACCGAGGGCGTCGAAGGAGCGGCTGAACGCGGCCCAGTGCTCCAGGTCCAGGGCCCGGCGGACCCACTCGGCGAGGCGGGCCACCCACGGTCGGCCGGAGTCCGCGAGCCGCTCGTTCCAGGCCTCCACGTGGTGGATGCCCGGGGGCAGCAGCCAGGGCAGCGAGGAGCCCACCACCAGGTGGTCGTAGACGCCGTGCGCCTGGTCGAGGAACCAGGACCACTCGCCGGGCGGCAGCATCGCCCGGTTGCCCACCTCCAGCACCCGACTGCACCGGTTGTCCAGCATCACCAGCCGGGTACGGCCGAGGTCGAGCGCGTAGCTCCACTGGTACTGCGCCGCCCGCCATCGTTCGGTGTCGTGGGCCACGTCGGCTTCGGAGTCGACCCGGGAGCCGAACTCGCGCAGCACGGCGGTGGCGTCCTCGGCGGCGACCACCTTGGCGTAGAGCGGGTCGTCGGCGATCTCGTCCGGGGAGAGGTTGCCCAGGTGCTGGTAGACCCAGTAGGAGGCGAGGCCGCTGCGGATCCGCTCGGCCCACCAGGGCTGCTCGCGCACCTCGGACCGCCAGGCCGCCGAGGTGTTCCAGTCGTCGATGATCTCGTGGTCGTCGAAGATCATCACGGTCGGCACGGTGGAGAGCAGCCAGCGGATCTCCGGGTCGCGCCAGGACTCCAGGTAGAGCTTGGTGTACTCGTCGAAGCTGACCACCTGGTCGGCCGGGGCGTCCTTCGGCCGCCGCCGGCGCCGCTTGAGCAGCCGCCGCACCGTCGGCGAGGTGACGTCGGCGTAGACCTGGTCGCCGAGAAGCACCAGCAGGTCGGGCCGGTGCAGCTGCTCCGGGTCGGCGATCATCCGCCGGGCGTACGCGTCGAGCGCGTCCGGGGGCAGCCGGCGGGCGGTGGCGTGCTGGGTGGTCTCCCGGCACGAGCCGAAGATCAGCCGTACCGGCTGGTTGGCGTCGTCCGCCGCCCGGGTGCGGATGACGCTGGCCGGGAATCTGCTCTCCGGCACCGGCCAGGCCACCTCGCCGTCGATCAGCACCTCGTAGCCGGTGACGCTGTCCGGGGTGAGCCCCTCGACCACGACGAGCGCGTAGTGGTGGTCGTACGCGGCGAAGGTGGGTGCGGTGCCGGTGGCGCCGTCGGCGGTGCGGACGGTGACCACGGCGGCGCCGCTGGTCTCGACCCAGACGGTGGCCCGCGTGCCGACGACCCGCCGCAGCAGTGGGCCGATGAGCAGATGTGCGGCGGGCATGGTGGACCTCCGAGATGAGAAGACGTCATCTTTACTACCCGGCCGGCGGTCGCACCACAGCTGGCTGCCGCCGAGCCTACCGCCGGTTCCTGAACGGCCCCGGGTGCGGTGGTGAAGACGGGATCGCGGTCATCTGACAGGATTTCGGCATGACGGAATACCTCCTCATCGCGCTCGCCCTGCTCGGTGTGCTGATCCTCGGTGCCCTCGGGCTGGTGGTGCCGCGGCTGCGCCGGCGTCCGGAGCCGCCGCTGCCGGAGACGGAGGTCGACACCCGGGCCGAGGAGGACCTGGCCGGGCCGCCCGTCGAGGCGCCCGAGTCGGACCTCTCCACCGGCGTGCTGGTCGAGCCGCCACCGGTCGTCGAGGCCCCGCCCCTGGAGGTCCCCGAGCCCACTGCGGGCCGGCTGGTCCGGCTCCGCTCGCGGCTGTCCCGCTCGCAGAACGTCTTCGGCAAGAGCCTGCTCGGCCTGCTCAGCCGCGACCAACTGGACGAGGACACCTGGGAGGAGATCGAGGACAGCCTGATCACCGCCGATGTCGGCATCGACGCGACCCGGGAGATCGTCGACCGCCTGCGCGAGCGCACCCGGGTGCTCGGCACCCGCTCCGGCAGCGAACTGCGCGCCCTGCTCGCCGCCGAGCTGGTCAACGCGCTGGACCCGACGCTGGACCGCTCGCTGCACACCGCGCCCAAGGACGGCGTGCCGGCGGTGCTGCTGGTGGTCGGCGTCAACGGCGCCGGCAAGACCACCACCTGCGGCAAGATCGCCCGGGTGCTGGTCGCCGACGGCCGTAGCGTGATCCTCGGCGCGGCCGACACCTTCCGGGCCGCCGCCGCCGACCAGCTGGAAACCTGGGCCGGTCGCGTCGGCGCCGAGACCGTGCGTGGCCCGGAGAGGGCCGACCCGGCCAGCGTCGCCTTCGACGCGGTCAGGCGGGGCATCGACACCGGCGTGGACACCGTGCTGATCGACACCGCCGGGCGCCTGCAGAACAAGGTCGGCCTGATGGACGAGCTCGGCAAGGTCAAGCGGGTGGTGGAGAAGCACGGCCCGATCGACGAGACGATCCTGATCCTGGACGCCACCACCGGGCAGAACGGGCTGGAGCAGGCCCGGGTCTTCACCGAGGTGGTCAACGTGACCGGCGTGGTGCTGACCAAGCTCGACGGCACCGCCAAGGGCGGCATCGTGATCGCCGTGCAGCGCAAGCTCGGCATCCCGGTCAAGCTGGTCGGCCTCGGTGAGGGGCCGGACGACCTCGCCCCGTTCGACCCGGCGCAGTTCGTCGACGCGCTGCTGGGCACCGAAGCCGCCGGCCGCGACGCGTAGCCTCGGGTGACCACTGACGATCGCGCCTACCCCGGTTGGCGCGACCCCAGCCACCCGTCGCCGCGCCTCGGGAGACCGTACGTGACTTCGCAGGAGATCCCGCTGCACGGCGGGAACGTGAGCACCGTGGTCCGGGTGGGCGACACGGTCCGGCGCAACGCCGGGCCGTGGACCCCCTCCGTGCACGCCCTGCTGCGCCACCTGGAGTACGTCGGGTTCACCGGCGCGCCCCGCGCGCTCGGCATGGACGAGCGCAACCGGGAGGTGCTGTCGTACCTGGAGGGGGAGTGCGGGGAGTACCCGCTCGCCCGGCACTGGGTGACCGACGAGGCGTTGGTGACCGTGGCCACCATGCTGCGGATGTTCCACGACGCCCAGTACGGCTTCGCCCCGCCGCCCGGTGCGGTCTGGCGCTCGTTCGGGCCGCCCCCGCCGGACACCGAGGTGATCTGCCACCACGACGCCGCGCCGCACAACGTCATCTGGCGACCGGACGGCACGCTCGGGCTGATCGACTTCGACCTCGCCTCGCCCGGCGCCCGGATCTACGACGTGGCGTACGCGGCCTGGACCTGGGTGCCGATCTTCTCCGACCGGGACTCGATCACGCTCGGCTGGAAGCACCCCGACCGGCCGCGCCGGCTGCGGCTCTTCGCCGACGCGTACGGGCTGATCCCGCGGGACCGGCACCGGCTGATCCGGACCATCCGCAAGCGGGTCGTGGACCATGTCGAGGGCATCCGCCGGATGGCCGCCGCCGGGGAGCCGGCGTTCGTCCGGATCGTGCACAAGGGCCACCTGCGCCGGCCGATGCGCGACCTCCGGCTGCTCGACTACGAGCGGCACGCCCTGGAGAACGCCCTGCGCTGAGCCGGCCGGCCATCGACGCCCGCCGTACGGCCGATCCACCGCCGTCCATCCCGCCGAGGAGTGCGGGTTTCTTCACACGTACGAAACAAGCCGTCACGGGACGGAAACCGGTCGGGGACCCTGGGTGAAACAGCCGGCAACGAAGCTTCCGCGCAACCGGCTGAGGGGCGATGCTGCCAGGTCTCAGTCGGAGGGAGGACTTCCACACCGAGAGGAGGCAGCGTGGAGATCAACACCGGCAACACGGCCTGGTTGCTCTTGTCGTCTGCGCTCGTGCTGCTCATGACGCCGGGTCTGGCCCTGTTCTACGGCGGACTGAACCGGTCCAAGGGCGTACTCAACATGATGATGATGAGCTTCTCCGCGATCGGGCTCATCTCCGTTCTTTGGGTCATCTACGGCTTCACCCTGGCGTTCGGCACCAACGCCAGCGCCGGCGCCAACAACGTGATCGGCAGCTTCACCCAGTACTTCGGCACCCAGACCAGTTTCATCGGCGAGGAGTGGCTCTTCCTCGGTGCGGGCACGGGCATCCCGACGTACGTGTTCATGGTCTTCCAGATGATGTTCGCCATCATCACGGTCGCCCTGATCAGCGGCGCGGTCTCCGACCGGCTGAAGTTCTCCGGCTGGCTGCTCTTCGCGTTCGCCTGGTTCACCCTGGTCTACATCCCGTCGCGCACTGGGTCTGGGGCGGCGGCTTCATCGGCTCCAAGATCAAGGCACTCGACTTCGCCGGTGGCACCGCGGTCCACATCAACGCCGGCGCCGCCGCGCTCGGCCTGGTGCTGGTGCTCGGCAAGCGGGTCGGCTGGCCGCGGGAGAGCTTCAAGCCGCACAACATCCCGTTCGTGGCGCTCGGCGCCGGTCTGCTCTGGTTCGGCTGGTTCGGCTTCAACGCCGGCTCCGAGCTGACCGTCGACGGCACCACCGCGGTGGCCTTCGTCAACACCCAGGTCGCCACGGCCGCCGGTGTGCTCGGCTGGGTCGTGGTGGAGTGGCTGCGCAGCAAGAAGCCGACCCTGGTCGGCGCCTCCTCCGGCGCCATCGCCGGCCTGGTGGCGATCACCCCGGCCTGTGGCTTCATCGCCCCGCTCCCGTCGGTGCTGCTCGGTCTGATCGCCGGCGCGGTCTGCGCCGTCGCGGTGAGCCTGAAGTACCGGCTCGGCTTCGACGACTCGCTCGACGTGGTCGGCGTGCACTTCGTCGCCGGCTGGATCGGGTCGCTGTCCATCGGCTTCTTCGCCACCCTCCAGGTCAACTCGGCGATCGAGGGCCTCGGCGCCAGCGAGGGCCTGTTCTACGGTGGCGGGGTCACCCAGCTCGGCCGGCAGGCGCTGGCCAGCGGCATCGTCTCGGTCTACTCGTTCGGGGTGGCGGTGCTGATCGCGTTCGCGATCAAGGCGCTGATCGGTCTGCGGACCGGCACCGAGGAGGAGGTCGCCGGCATCGACGTCGCCGAGCACGCGGAGAGCGCGTACGACCTGTCGCCGACCACCGGCAGCAGCGGAGGCGGAGCGTTCGCGATGGCCGGGCTCACCCCGAGTGGCAAGCCGGTGGAGGAACCCGCCGATCCGGCGTCCGAGCCGGTCAGCGAAAAGGTCGCCGGTTAACGTTCCTGGGATGGAGGGGTTGGAGATGAAGCTGGTGACCGCGGTCATCAAGCCGTACCAGCTGGACGCGGTGAAGGAGGCCCTGCACGCCCTCGGCGTGGCCGGCCTGACCGTCAGCGAGGTCCAGGGGTACGGGCGACAGAAGGGGCACACCGAGGTCTACCGGGGTGCCGAGTACACGGTCGAATTCCTGCCCAAGATCCGGGTCGAGGTGCTCACCGACGAGATCGACGTCGACAAGATCGTCGACGCGATCGTGGGCGCCGCCCGGACCGGCAAGATCGGCGACGGGAAGGTCTGGGTGACCGGCGTCGAGGAGGTCGTCCGGGTCCGGACCGGCGAGCGTGGCCTCGACGCGCTCTGAGCCGATGACATCGACGATCAAGGGACCGGCGGGTGGTAGCGCCCCCGGTCCCTTGATCGATGCCGGGATCGGGGCGGCGGCCCGGGCCGCCCGGGCGGCCGCGTACGACGCCTGGCTCGGCCCGCTGCTGCCCGAGCGGGACGGGGTCGCCCTGCTCGCCGTCGGTGGACTCGGCCGCCGGCAGTGCGCCCCGCACGGGGACCTCGACCTGGTGCTGGTGCACGCCGGGGTGCCCGGCATGGACGAGCTGGCCCCGAAACTCTGGTATCCGATCTGGGACGCCGGCCTCCGGCTGGACCACTCCGTGCGTACCGTCGCCGAGGCCCTGTCGGTGGCACACGACGACGTCAAGGTCGCCCTCGGCCTGCTCGACGCCCGCTGGATCGCCGGTGACCGGGCGCTGGCCGACTCGCTGATCCGGACGGCCACCGACCACTGGCGGCGCACCGCCGTCCGCCAACTCCCCGCCCTGCGCGAGATCACCGCCGCCCGCTGGCAGGCCCACGGCGAGCTGGCGTTCCTGCTCGAGGGCGACCTGAAGGAGGCCGCCGGCGGGCTGCGCGACGTCGGCATCCTGCGGGCCATCGCCACCGCCGGCATCACGACGCGCTGCGTCCCGCGGTCCACGCCGCCCACCTGCGCCTGCTCGACACCCGCGACGCGCTG
>JAEVHO010000010.1 GCA_016802835.1 Micromonospora sp. ATA32
GCCCCGCCGACGTTCACCTGCGTCGAGCCGTGCAGCGCGTAGCCCTGGTAGGTGCCGGAGCCGTTCATGATGACCCACTTGCCGAAGTTGTGCCCACCAATCGGCACGTAGGCGTTGTTCTGGCGCAGCGCGAAGTGCACATGCCGTCCACTGGCCGCACCCCCGCAGGTCACGTCAGTGCCGGTGTCACCGAGGTAGGCACCCTCACCCACGCCCGCCCCGTTGACGCTGATGCTGTTCCACAGGTGGTAGTAGTCGGTGGCGTAGCCCCGGTCGTGGATCACCCGGATCCAGCCCCGGCACATGGTGTACGCAATCCCGCCGCGCGCCGCGAGGACCCGCTGGTCGCCGCCGGCGAGGTCGATGGCGCTCCACGGCGAGTCGCTGCCCGCCCAGCCGTGCGGGCCACCGGTGTACGACCAGGGCTGACCGACGGCGTACGGGAGCCGCATGCCGGTGCGGTAGTCGCCACCGGCGTATGTCGGCTGGACGTCGGCGGTGAACACTTCCCGCTCCTGCGCCGACACGACCGTGGCCGGAGCCCCAGCGGCGAGCGCGGTGAAGCCGTCCTCCCCGTCGAAGGCCACCCGCCAACCGGCGCGCTCGCGGTGGGCCACGAACACCCGGCCCGACGGGTAGAGGCCCGCCTTGTGCGGAGCGACGATCCGGCCTGATCGAACTTGGGAAACGACTCGCGCCTGCAGCTCGCAGGTAGGTCCCGGCGAAGACCGGCGGAAGCGAACTCCCGCCGGCTTCGCGCGCCTCGCGCAGCGACCCGGCGGTCATGCGCGAGGTCACTGTGCGAGGGAGTCCGCCAGGTCGCTGGGCAACCGGTCCGCCGAGACCAGTGGGATCGGCTCGAACATCGCCGGCTCGTCCTCGGGGAAGAGCGCGGTCGGGCCGTAGATCCAGTCCGTGAACAAGTAGTCGTCGACCTCCCGGGCGCGGAGCAGGACGTTGCGCTGCTCGCGCTCGACGCCGTCGAGGTGCCACAGTTCGCCCCACACGCGAGCCGTCAGCACCACGCGTCGGCAGTGCTCCGGTCGGACCGTCTCGTAGGCCGCGAGTGCGCCCGCCCAGTCGACGGCGCCGTCGTCGCCCCGAAGTCGCTTGACGTGCCCGGCGAGTACCCAGCCGTCCTCGATCGCCATGATCGCGCCCTGCGCCATGTACTGCAGCGGCGGGTGGGCGGCGTCGCCCAGCAGGGCGATCCGGCCGTCGACCCAGGTGGTGATCGGGTCGCGGTCGTACATCCGCCACCACTTGTCGCGCCACATGTGTGGCAGTCCCTGCTGAACGGCGTCGCAGGTCCCGGCGAAGGCGGTGTCGAGCTCGTCGGGTGTTCCCCAGTCCTCGAGCCCGGCGAGTGCCTTGGGGGACTCGAAGACGGCGACCTGGTTGAGGAGGTCGCCACCGCGCAGTCCGTAGTGGACGAAGTGGCAGCGGGGGCCGACGTACACGACGACCTCGGAGAGGTCGACCGGGCGGCCTACGTCCGCGATCGGCACGGTGCCGCGGTAGGCGACGTAGGCCGAGGAGACGGGCTGGTCGTCGACGAAGAGTTTCCGGGCGACGGAGCGCAGGCCGTCGGCCGCGATCACCACGGCCCCCTCATGGACGGTGCCGGCTTCGGTCGTCGCGGTGGCCTTGTCCCCTTCCTGCGAGTACGCCGCGACCCGTTGCTCGGTGAGCAGCTCGACGCCGGCCTCGCGACAGGCCTCGAGGAAGAGTCCGTGAAGGTCGCTGCGGTGGGTGACCAGGTACGGGAAGCCGTACTTCCGCTCGAGGTCACGGAGGTCGAGCGAGGTCAGGTCGCTCCCGTCGACCGCGTCGCGCATCACCATTCTGTCGGGTACGACGCCGCGGGCCTTGGCCTCCTCGAGCAGTCCGTAGTCGTCGAGGATCCGCGTGCAGTTCGGTGCGAGCTGGATGCCCGCGCCGACCTCGCCGAATTCCTTCGCTTGCTCGAGGACCCGTACCTTGAGTCCGATGCGGGACAGCGCGAAGGCGGTGCTCAGCCCGCCGATTCCGCCACCGACGATGACAACGTCAGGGGTGCTCACGTTCCTTTGCCTCCTCAGAGCCAGGGGCCGAGGTCGGGAACCCCGGCGAGGGAGTGGGAACGGCCGGCCAGGTAGGCGACCACCTCGGGCAGCGGTCCGTCGGGAACCGCGGCGAGACCGCGTTTGGCCTGGATGTCCACCACGAGCGCGGAGAGGAATCCGTCGGGGAGGTCGGCGAAGGCCAGCCCCGTGCCGAGGTCGACGGCGTGCACGCAGACCTCGCGGGCGCGGAGCCACGGGATCTCCGTGGCGGAGACTGTGCGGTCTTGCGCGGTGACGACCTCGGCGGGCCACCGGTCCGCGGTGAGGGCGTCCATCGCGACCGCGAGGTTGCGCGCGGATCCGTTCATCCACGCCGCCAGTTGGGTCGCGGAGAGCTTCGCACCGGACTCGATGTCGGCGTTTCGCTGGTCCATCGAGGAGTACATCGGCGTCCGCTCGCCGGTCCTGGCCCACTGCACGAGGTTGCCGAGCGCGTCGGCGTTGGCGGCGACGTGCGCCACGAGGTGCTTGCGGGTCCAGCCGGGCAGAGCGCTGGGCTCGGTCATCGCCTGCTCGTCCAGCGCGGCGACCTGCGCGGCGAGCAGCTCCGTTCCGTGTTCGACCCACTTCAGCGAGTCGACGTGCGTGCGCGGCATCAGGACTCCTTGACGACCTGGTTGGTGCAGGCACCGATACCGGCGATCTCGGTCACGACGGTCTCGCCGCCGGCGAGGTAGACCTTCGGGTCGCGCGCGTGGCCAACACCTGCGGGCGTGCCGGTCGCGATCAGGTCGCCCGGGTTGAGTCGGATGACCGTGGACACGTACCGCACCAGGTGCACCGGGTCGAAGAGCAGCGTGCCGGTGTCGTCCTGTTGCATGACCTGGCCGTCGACGGTCGTCTTCACCTCGAGCGCCGGGCGGACGCCGCCGACCTCGTCGGGCGTCACGACGTACGGGCCGACAGGGGTGGAGGAGTCCCAGATCTTGCCCTGGGTCCACTCGATGGTCCGGAACTGCCAGTCGCGGACAGAGATGTCGTTCATGACGGTGAAGCCGGCGATGGCGGCCTCGGCCTCCGCCTCGGTGGCACGCCGCACGGGCTTGCCGACGACGACCACGAGCTCGACCTCCCAGTCGAGGGCGTCGGTCTCGGCGGGCTTGGTGATCGGATCGTTGGGACCGATGAGGGTGTCGGCGAACTTGGTGAAGAGGGTCGGGTACGCCGGCAGCTCGCGACCCATCTCCTTGATGTGGTTGGTGTAGTTGTGGCCGACGCAGACCACCTTCGACGGGTGGGGCACCACCGGAGCCAGGTCTGCGCCCTCGGCCGGCCAGGTCTCACCGGTCGCGGAGGCCGCGATCGTAGCCCAGTCGTCCTGCGCGAACAGTGCGCCGAGGTCCTCGTAGCCGAGGTCGACGAGGACGTCCCCGTCGAGGCGGACGGCACGGGTACCGCCGTTGACGCGGAGGGTGGCGAGCTTCATTGGCGGGTCTCCTGACGGTCGAGTTGGAGCGCCTCGAAGACGGGCGCGTCCGAGAAACGGAAGAGGTCGAGGGCGCCGGAGTCGGAGTCGGTGGTGCCGGCCTCGGACCGGGCGGAGTACGGCTCCCAGGACGGGACCACGAACAGGTCGCCCCGGGTGACTGACCAGGTCTTGTCGCCGACGGTCACCGTGCCGGAGCCGTCGAAGACCTGGTAGACCGACGACCCGGTGTCGCGGACCGGTGCGGTCTGTGCGCCGCGGGCGATCCGGTGGAACTCCGCGCGGATCGTCGGGAGCACGTCCCTGCCGTCGTGGGGGTTGCTGAACCGGACGGCCGCGTGGCCGGGCTCCACCGTGCCGCCGTACCCCTCCTTCTCCAGCAGCAGCTGGTCGTCGAGGGCGGCGTCGGTGTGCTCCCATTTGTAGGCCAGCAGCGGCGAGCCGGGGGCGACCTGGCCCACCGAGAGCGGACGCAGGCCCGGGTGGCCCCACAGCCGCTCGGAGCGCGAGCGCTCCGGCGTGATCCGCTCGGCCTCGCTGATCTCCTCGCGGCCGAACTGGAAGAACTGCGACTCGGTGACGTACTGGAACGGGATGTCGAGGCCGTCGATCCAGGCCATCGGTTCGGAGGTCGCGTTGTGGTGCGCGTGCCAGTTCCAGCCGGCCTGCGGCAGGAAGTCGCCTCGGCGCATCGGGACCGCGTCGCCGACGGCCGTCTCGCCCCTGCCGCCGACCACGGTCCACACGCCGGAGCCCTCGACGACGAACCGGAAGGCGTGCTGGGTGTGCCGGTGCTCCGGAGCGTCCTCGCCGGGCATCAGGTACTGGATCGCCGCCCACAGCGTCGGCGTCGCGAACGGCCGACCGCCGAGCGTCGGGTTCGCCAGGGCGATCGCACGACGTTCACCCCCGCGGCCCACCGGGACGATGTCGCCCGCCTTCTCGGCCAGCCGAAGCAGGTTCTCCCAGCGCCACAGGTGCGGCACTACGCGCGACCGCGGGTGCGCCGGCATCAGGTCGCCGATCTCGGTCCACAGCGGCACCAGCAGCTCCTGCTCGAAGCCGCGGTACAGCTCCTCGAGCGCAGGCGTCACGTCCGGCTGGTCCGGCGCCGAGACCGCCTTCAGGCGGACGGGGGTGTCAGTCGTGCTCATGTCGCCTACGATGACGCTTGTCGCGTCAGCGGAACTCGAGATTCTGGAGAACAGAACGAGCAGGACATGGGCAGTGCCGAACCGAAGACCCCGCCGACGTACGTCGTGACCAGTGCCGACCATGCGCTCCGGGTCGCAGTCATGCTGCAGCTGGAGGGCCGGCTCACGGTGAGTCAGGTCGCCGAGCGGCTCGGCGTGGCGCGGTCGACAGCCCACCGATTGCTGCAGACGCTCGTCTACCGCGACTTCGCGGTCCAGGACGACCAGCGTGTCTACCATCCGGGGCCGGTCCTCGAGCTCGCCACGCACTCGCAGTCGCGCACGTCGCAGCTCCGGGCCGCTGCGCTGCCGCATCTCCAGCGGCTCGTCGACGTCGTGGGGGAGTCGGCGAACCTGGCCATCCGCACGGGCGACACGACGCGGTTCATCGCGAGCGTCGAGTGCCGGCAGGCGCTCCGGGTGGGTTCGCGCGAGGGGATGGTGTTCCCGGCCCACCGCACCACGGCCGGGCTCGTGCTGCTCGCGGAGCTCCAGCCGGCCGAGGTGGACGAGCTCTACGCCGCTGAGCGGTACGTCCAGCGCCCTGACGAACGACCGGACATGGCGACCCTTCGGGGCCGGCTCACCCGCGTCCGCCGGGCCGGGTTCGCGCTCAACAACGGGCTGTCGGAGCGGGGGGTCGTCGCGATTGGCGTCCCGGTCAGCGACGCAGACGGTACGGCGCTCGCCGGGCTCTCCATCTCGATGCCGGCGGTCCGCTACGACCGTCATCAGCTTCCGGCGCTCGTCGCCACCCTCCACGGGGCAGCCGGGGCCATCGAGGCGGGCGGCGACTGAGCAAACGACATGCACCACGTACATGTCGCGGTATGAATAACATTTGTTTGCTTAATGTGAACGTGGTCACTTCAATGGGTTCACCGAGTTGCCGACCCGAGGTGAACCGATGACCGATACAGCCCCTCCCATCTCCGATCTCGACCTGTTCGACGACACGGTGCTCGTCGACCCGCACCCCTCGTACGCAGCACTGCGCGACCTTGGCGGCGTCGTCCACCTGCCGGCGAACGACGTCCATGTGCTCACGAGATACGACGTCATCCGCAACGCCCTGGGTGACTGGGAGAGCTTCTCCTCCGCAGGGGCGATCGGGTTCAACCCGATGGTCAACGCGGCGCTCACGGGCACGTCCCTCGCCTCGGACCCGCCGGTCCACACGCAGCTGCGGGCGGCCCTGACCGCGAACCTGTCGCCGCGTGCGCTCCGCGGTCTGAAGGACAGCATCGACGCCAAGGCCGACGCCCTCGTCGAGGAGCTGGTCAACAAGGGCTCGTTCGAGGCCATCGACGGGCTGGCTCGCGCCCTGCCGCTCGCGGTCGTCGCGGATCTCATCGGGTTCACCGGCCACGTCCGCGCCAACATGCTGCGCTGGGGTCAGGCCGCGATGCAGGTCATCGGACCGATGAACCAGCGCACCGCGGAGAGCTTCCCGATCGCCGGCGAGCTGTACGACTGGTGCTCGACCGTCGCTGCCGAGGACCTGGCGCCCGGCTCGGTCGGCCGGGGGATCTTCGAGGCCGAGGCGCGCGGCGACATCCCGCCCAACACGGCGGGCCACATCATCCACCAGTACCTCGGTGCCGGCGTCGACACCACGATCGCCTCGATCGGTAACATCCTGGCCCTGTTCGCGGCCCACCCCGAGCAGCTCGCGCTGGTCCGGGAGAACCCGTCGCTGGTGCCGGCCGCGTTCAACGAGGTGCTCCGCTACTGGGCGCCGGTCCATGCCTGGGGACGTCGCGCGACCCGGGACGTGGAGGTCGACGGTGTCCTGGTCCCGCAGGGCGCGCAGGTCGCGATCCTGTTCGGCGCTGGCAACCGGGACCCTCGCCACTACGAGGACCCCGACGCGTTCCTGGTCGGGCGCAACCCGGTCGACCACCTGTCCTTCGGGTACGGCCCGCACGGCTGCGCCGGACAGGGGCTGGCCCGACTCGAGGCGCATGCCGTCATCGAGGCGCTGGCCCGCCGGGTCGGTCGCCTGGTCGTCGGCCCGGAGGTCCGGGTCCCCAGCAACATCACCCGCAGCATCGAGGAGCTGCCCGTCCTAAAAATGGCGCCGGCATGAGGATCGTCCTGGACCGTCCGCGCTGTGAGGGACACGGGCTGTGCGAGGAGGCCGCGCCCGACCTGATGCACCTCGACGAGGACGGCGAGCTGGTGCTCGACCGCGAGGAGATCAGCGACGCCGACGCCGCGCTGGCCAACGCTGCTGTCCGGGTCTGCCCGGTCGCGGCCCTGCGCCTGGCATGAGTACAGCGATCCAGCGGGTCGTCGTCGTCGGCAACGGCATCGCGGGCCTCACGGCGGCCGAGACGCTCCGTGAGGCCGGCTTCGACGGGGAGCTCACCATCGTCGGCGACGAGACTCACGCGGCGTACAGCCGTCCGGCTCTGTCGAAGGCGTTGCTGCTCGACGGCGACGACCTGTCGTCCCACGAGCTTCCGCCGACCACCCACGGGGCGACCGAACTCCTGGGCGTACGCGCGACCGGACTCGACGTCGACCGTCGACTCGTCAAGCTCGACGACGGCGCGGCCCTTCCGTACGACCGCGTCGTCCTTGCCACTGGGTCCCGTGCGCGACGGTTGTCCGACCTTCCCGAGGAGCTCATCCTGCGCGGCCTCGACGATGCACTTGCCCTGCGCAAGCGCCTCGCTGGACGACCGTCGGTCGTCGTGGTCGGCGGGGGCCCGCTCGGCATGGAGATCGCGTCGGGCTGCCTGACTGCGGGTTGTCAGGTCACCCTTGTCTCCCAAGGCGTGCCATTGATCCTGCAGCTGGGCCCATACCTGGCCGAGGTCTTCGTCAAGGCAGCGCTGGAGCGCGGGCTCACCATCGTCGAGACCGGATCGGCGCGACTCGATCGGCGTGGCGGCGACGCACGTGTCGTACTCGACGACGGCGCCGTCCTCGAGGCCGAGCTGGTGGTGACCGCCGTCGGCGACGTCCCGAACACGGAGTGGCTCGCGGACACCGGCCTGGCCAACCGGGGCGTCGTCCAGGTCGACTCCCGCGGACTGGTCCGGCCCGAGATCGCTGCCGTCGGCGACCTGGCAGCGTTCCCGACGCCTTACGGCCTGCGACGCATCCCGCTGTGGAGCAGCGCCATCGAGCAGGCGAAGGTGGCTGCAACTGCCCTCGTTCGTGGGGACGACACGCCACCGCTTCAGTTCCGGCCGTACTTCTGGACCGAGCAGTTCGGGCTCAGTCTCAAGGCCGTCGGCCATCTCCCGCTGGACGGAGAGCCGACGTACGTCGAGGGAGGGCCCGGCGGTCCGGCGCTGATGCGCTGGTCGCGCGACGACGGCTCCGGTGCGGCTGTGGCGCTGAACTACCGGATACCGATCCCACGACTGCGTCGCGTGAGCCGGGAAGCCGTGTAGCGTCTCGTCGCGATGAGCGATGACGGAGAGGGCACCACGGGTTCCGGGTTGTATCGACTGGCATCGGTCAACCTCAACCTCCTGGTGCCCCTCCTCGCGCTCCTGGAGGAGCGCTCGGTGACGAAGGCGGCTGAGCGCGTCGGTCTGTCGCAGCCGGCGATGAGCCATGCGTTGGGTCGCATGCGGCGTCTCTTCGGCGACGACCTGCTCGTCCGGCAAGGGAGCAGTGTCACGCTGACCCCGCGCGCGCTTGAGCTGATCAGGCCGGTGCGGGCGACGCTCCAGCAGGCCGCGGACGTGGTCAATTTCCCGGGCTTCGATCCAGCGACGGATCGTCGTGTCATCACCATCGCGATGACCACCAGCACGGCCTTCGTCCTCGGGGCGCGGCTGGTTCGACTCGTGGCGGAACGAGCCCCGAACGCGATCCTCCGCGTGCGCACCATCACCGTGCCGACCGAGACCACCTTCACGGAGCACGGTGTCGACGTCGTGCTGCTCTCCGAGGCGTTCACGTCGCCGTACCCGCGGGAGCGCCTGTACGACGACCGCATCGTGGTGGTGGCCTCGACAGACACACCACCGGAAGCAAGCCCGCTCGACCTGCTGACCACGCAGCCGCACATCGTTGTCGACACCGAGCGGCGGGTCTTCCCGTACTCGGTGCTCGACGAGAAGGGGGTCACCTACCGCGTCGGCCAGCTGATCTCCGACTTCCTGCTCGTCCCGTACCTGGTCGGACGTGCCGGCGGTGTCGCCCTCCTGCGCTACCGGGTTGCCGCTGAGATGCGGACGCTCGTCGACCTACGGATCGAGGAGTTCCCGTTCCCACTCCCGGGGCTGGGCATCGACATGGTGTGGAACCCGCATCTGGGCGACCACTACTTCATCTCTTGGCTGCGCCAGCTCCTGTTCGACGCAGCGAGGCCTTGACGCGCATCAGCGAGGAATTCTCGGGCGCGTTCCCAGTCAGCGCCACGGCTCTTCGGGGGTGCCGGTTCTCCGGTTGTGGTGGTCCAACAGCCTGGACAGCAGCTCAGTCAACCGCTGTCGCTCCTCGGGTGACAGCGGAGCCAGCAGTTCGTCCTGGGTTTCGGCCAGCTGTTTCTCCAGTCGCCGCAGCTGCCGCTTGCCTGCGGCGGTCAGCGAGATGATGTTGCGCCGCCGATCGGAGGGGTCCGGGGCGCGCTCGACCAGTTTGCGATCGGCGAGCTCGTTGATCGTCGCGACCATGTCGCTGAGGTGGATGCCGCTACGGCGGCCCAGCGCGGCCTGGCTGGCCGGGCCGAACTCCTCCAGCCTCGCCAGCAGGCGGTAGTGGTAGCCGCGGGCGCGGACGGACGAGAACCCGTCGGCCACCAGGCGGTGCGCGTGGTTGGCGGTCTGGGTGAGCAGCCAGCTGGGCAGGCTCTCCCACCTGGCGGGCGTCTTCTCGGATGGGTTCTCCATGTGACAAGTCTAACGAATCGTTGGAAGCACCAATGATTGCGATATCGTTTGGACACCAAACGTTAATCGTCCGAACATTTGGGCTCTGAATGAAATCCCCTGGAGTTGAGACCGTGATCAAGCCATTCCGCATCGACATCCCCCAGGCCGACCTCGACGACCTGACTGACCGGCTCGCCCGCACCCGTTGGCCCAACGAGGTCGCCGACGCCGGGTTGGACTACGGCTTCCCGCTGGCGCGGCTCAAGGAACTGGCCGAATACTGGCGCACCGGCTACGACTGGCGCGAGCATGAGGCCAAGCTCAACGAGCTTCCGCACTTCACCACGGAGATCGAGGGCCAGAACATCCACTTCGTTCACGTCCGGTCTGCGAAACCGGACGCGCTCGCGCTGGTCCTCACCCACGGCTGGCCCGGTTCGTTCCTGGAGTTCCTCGACGTGATCGAGCCGCTGTCGCGCGACTTCCACCTGGTGATTCCGTCCATCCCGGGTTACGGCTTCTCCGGGCCGACCCACGAGCGCGGCTGGGATATCGTCCGGGTCGCGCGGGCCTGGGCTGAGCTGATGCGCCGTCTCGGGTACGAGCGCTATGGCGCGCAGGGTGGCGACTTCGGCTCCGGCATCTCCACGGCGCTCGGCGCGGTGGCACCCGAGCAGGTCGTCGGGGTGCACGTCAACTACCTGCCGACCCGGCCGGTCCCGGACGCCGACATTGAACTGTCCGAAACGGACGAAGCTCGGCTGGACAAGGTCAGGCAGCTGATGGCGAATCGTCCGCCGTACCAGGCCCTGCAGGCCGCCACCCCGCAGACCATCGGCTACGCGCTGACCGACTCGCCGGTCGGCCAGCTGGCCTGGATCGCCGAGCGCTTCGCCCAGTGGACGGACCCTCGCTCGCAGATCAGTGACGAGCGGATGCTCACCGACATCTCGCTGTACTGGCTGACCGCCACCGCGGCTTCCTCGGCGCGGCTGCACCGCGAGGCTCCGCGGCGGATCGAGCCGTGCCCGGTACCGGTTGGCGTGGCGGTGTTCGCACACGACATCACGCAGTCGGTGCGACCGCTGGCCGAGCGGCTGTACGACATCAGGCACTGGTCGGAGTTCGAGCGCGGCGGCCACTTCGCCGCGATGGAGGTGCCGGAACTGCTCGCCGAGGACGTCCGGGACTTCTTCCTTACCCACATCAAGTACGACTACCGGGTCGCCACCCGCTAAGAGACACTGCTGGCCGCGAGCTCCCGGGCACCCCGGAGCTTCGACGGCCAACAGGTCGTTCGCCTTCGCCGAGTCCAGCCGCACCATCGTGCCCTTGACGCCGACAGAGGCCTTGGAGGCCTTCGGCAGCGCTCCGACGTCGAGCCCGCCGCGCTCGGCCGCGCCGCCGCCCAGGGCCAACTCGATGCCACCGCCCTACGTAGCCGGCCGCCCGAGGAATCACTCACACACCTGCAGACACTGCCCGGCATCGGCCCGTTCTCCGCCGAACTGATCCTGCTGCGCGGCGCCGGCCACCCCGACGCACTCCCCACCCACGAGAAACGCCTGCACCGCGCCATGGCCGCCGTGTACCACCTCGACCTTGATCCGAATCCGGAAACGCTGCGCGCCATCGCCCACCGCTGGCGGCCGTACCCAGCAAAGCCACAATCCAGATCCCGTCGTCGTTCGAACGCCCTCATCAGCCGCTGACATGGCGCGCCAGTCGTCCCGACACCATCACTGTCACCCCGGCATCCAGGTCGGCCGCCGCGCCGTCAGATCGTGATCGTTGGCTGCAGATCTGGCCACCAGTACCAGGGTCGGCGTGACTCACCGTGATCGCTGGACCGGCCATCAACGCGAATACAAGACGGTTGGAATAACTGACCCTGCCAGTCGGCGTGCCGCTCAGTGGCGCCCGATCGAGCCGACCCAGCTCTCGGTGAGGACGTCCAGCATCTCGTCGTGCCCGACACCCCAGGTCCCCGGTGTCCAGTTACGCGCGACGTAGTCGAGCTCCGTGATGGCGATGACGCTGCGAATGTGGCGGGTGCCGGCTGGAAACCGGTCGGCACGGTCGAGCCCGTCCCTGATGTCACCGATGGCCTCGTTCAGCCACTCGTCGAGGAGCGTGCGGATCTCGGGGTCGACGGCTGCGGCCTCGAAGGCGGCCGTGGTGTAGGGGCGAATCGTGTCCCATCGTTCCGAGGTCGACGCGAGCCACGCGCGGATCCGCTCTCGCGAGCCGTCCTCGACCACGGCAACCAACTCACGCTCGGTCGACCCGTGCTCGGCAGAGGGGACCCGGTCGAGCGCGGCGTTGAGCCGCTCCGAGATGAGGGCCTTCATCAGATCGACCTTGGAGGGGAAGTACGCATAGAAGGTCACCCGCGTCGTTCCCGCCGCCGACGCGATGTCGTCGACCGTCGTCGTCGCATAGCCCTTGGACACGAACAGGTCCAGGCCAGCGTCGAGCAGGAGCTTTCGCGTCATCTCCTTCTGTGCCTCACGAAGCGTCGCCATGCCCGCCAGCATAGAGCACGCCGCGTGCGTTCTGTGCTTACCGAACGTTCTGAGTACGGGTTGCCCAGACTCTTGACGTCATGTCAAGTCATGTGACAGCTTGCACATCCAACAGGTGATCGCGCTCACTTCGGGGTGGCCGATCCCGAGCGGTCGGAACCGATCGCCCGGCCTATCGACAAGGAAGAAGTCCGCAATGACGCAGACCGCTGCGCGCAAGCAGGGCTACACCGCCACGGTGGTCGCCGGCTGCTTCGCCGTACTCCTCGCGCAAGTGGCGTGCTCGCTGCCTGGCGCGCTCAATGGCACCCTCCAGCAGGAGTTCCAGACCACCGGTGCCGAACTGACCTGGATCACGGCCGCCTTCGCCATCCCCATGGTCGTCTTCGAGCTGACCACCGGCGTGATCGGTGACCTGTTCGGTCGCAAGCGGCTGCTGCAGGTGGGTGCTCTGCTGACCGTTGCCGGCTCGCTCGTCAGCTACGTCGCCGAGACGGTCCAGATCCTGTGGGTCGGGCAGGTCGTCGCCGGACTCGGAGCCGCGATCCTCTACCCGATCTCGCTCGCCATGCTGGCCGCGGTCAGCCCGTCGCAGGAGTCACGTTCCAAGGCCATCGCCGTCTGGGCCGGCTTCCTCTCGATCGGTGCGGCGATCTCCCCGCTGATGGGTGGGTGGCTCGCTGCAGAGGGCAACTGGCGAACGTCGTACCTCGTGGTGGTCGCGGCGGCGGTCATCTCGATCGGGATCACCCAGGTCGCTTCCGACTCCTCGGCGCCGGAGGGGCGCAAGCTGGACATCCCGGGCCAGGTCACGCTGGCCCTCGGCCTGATCGCCATCCTCTTCGCTGCCACGCAGGGCTCCGAGGCCGGCTTCGCCCGCCCCGAGATCATCGGCGCCTTCGTCGCGGGCCTCTTGCTCCTCGGTGCCTTCGTCGTCATCGAGCTGCGGACCGACGTCCCGCTGCTGCACCTCAACATCTTCGCCAACCGTTCCTACTCGGTCGTCGCGATCGCCACGGTGGTCGGCATGTTCGCGTTCCTCGCGACCTGCTACTCGATGAGCATCTGGCTCGGCGCAATCCAGCACCAGAGCGCTCTGAAGATCGGCGTGCTGTTCCTGTTCATCCAGGGGCCAGCCTTCCTGCTGGTGCCGCTCGTCTCCCACCTGATCCGGAACTTTTCGCCTCGTTGGGTGCTCACCGTCGGCTTCGCCCTCATCGCCGTCAGCGGCATCTGGTGCTCGACGTTCGACATTCACGACATGAGCTGGACGCAGTTCATCGGTCCCATGCTGGCCCTCGGTGTCGGCTTCGCGCTCACCGTCGGCTCGATCACGGCCGTCGCGATCAACACCGTTCCGATGCGGCTCGCCGGCATGGCCAGTGCCACCACCAACCTGCTCCGCGACTTCGGCTTCGCCCTCGGTCCGGTGCTCATCGCCGCGTTCGCGGTCAGCCGTGCGAACAGTGAGCTGAGCGCTGGTGTCGGCGGGGCGATCGGCGAGTCCGGGCTCACGCCGCCGTACACCGAGATCGCCGGGGGCATCGCAGATGGGGGTGGCGCCATGGCGATCAACTCGATGCCGGTCGTGCCCGGCGCCGGTCCGGACCTGCCGCCGGTGCCGATGCCGGAAAGCCTCCACGTGCTCGCGTTCGAGTCGCTCGGCAGCGCCTACAACCTCGCCTTCCTGGTCGCCGGCCTCTGTGCCGCCGCTGCCGCGGCTCTGACGCTGTTCGGACTCTTCGGCTCGAAGCGTGCCGACGTCGAGGAGCCGCTGATCGACGAGGAGCTCGTCCCCGCCGGGTGACCCGAGAGTCGCCGAACCGGATCGGGGTCCCCGCTTCGTGGAGGTGGGGACCTCGGCCTGTCACATACGGGCAGGTAATCTAATTAACCTGCTGGTTAATCTCTTGACATGATGTAAATCAACGTGAAACCGTTCACATCGGCGGCCTGACCGCAGTCACTCGCCGAGACCGAGAGGAGTGCCAGTGATGGGCGCCCAGACTGCCGAGAACACCACCGGCAACACCGTCAACACCGTCCTTGGCCCCGTTCCCGCGCAGCAGTTGGGGGTCGTCGCGGTTCACGAGGCTCTGCTGTCGGTCGTTCCGGGGGCGGAGTACGCCTTCGACGTCACCATCGACCGGGCCGAGATCTTCGAGACCCTGGCCGAGAAGCTGAAGGACTTTCGCAGGCACGGCGGGGGGACGATCGTCGACAGCACCGGCATGTTCCACGGGCGCGATGTGAGGCTGTACGAGGCCCTCTCGCGCACGACTGGCGTGCACATCGTCGCGTCGGCGGGCCAGGGCCCCGAGGAGATGCTCGGCGGCTACTTCCTGACGCCGCAGACCAATCCGCCGACGCCATGGCCGGCCGAGAAATTCGCCGAGCTCTTCGCCAAGGAGGTCACCGAGGGCATGGTGGTTCCCCGTGTCGAGCGGCGGGGTGCCGCGGGCCTGGTGGCCACGACCGCGACCCTCGCGGGCATGACCGCGACCGACGAGAGCCTGTTCCGCGGTGCGGCCCGCGCCGCCATGACCACCGGTGTCCCGGTGTCCATCCGCTACGGTGACGACGCCGTGCGCGACCTCGAGGTCGTCCTGGACGAGAAGCTGCCGGCCGCCCGCGTCGTCGTCGGCGGGCTCGATCGCAAGGACGCCGTCGCCGCCGGTGCGCCGCTCGAGGTCGCGACGCGCGGCGCCTACGTCGGCCTGGACCATGTGGGCGCCGAGGACGACGCCCACATCACCGACGCCGAGCGCGCCGCCCTGGTCGCCGAGCTGGTCGAGGCCGGCCACGGCAACCGGATCCTGCTGTCGAGCAACGCGATCGGCGTCGCCAAGGGACACCCGGCCAACGACCTGCCCTACAGCTACGTCCTGACCACGTTCGTCCCCCTCCTCAAGGCACAGGGCCTCGGCGACGAGGACGTCCGGCGGATCCTCGTCGACAACCCGCGCGACCTGCTGTCGGTGCGCTGAGCGCGCGACAGCCCAAGACATCAAGTTTCTCCTCTCAAAGGTGAGTGTTGTGTCGAGAGTCAACACCGTCCTGGGGCCGATCCCGACCGAAGAACTGGGTCTCGTGGCCGTCCACGAGCACATCGGGTACGGCATGCCGGGCTCCGAGCTGGACGCGAAGTGGTGGAAGAGCCCCGAGCAGCGGTACGAGGAGACCGTCCCGAAGCTGCGCCAGTTCCACGACTACGGCGGCGGCACGTTCGTCGACGCAACCGGCATCTGCAACGGCCGAGACGTCGACTATTACAAGTCACTGTCCGCGAAGACCGGCGTGCACATCGTCGCCAGCACCGGCTTCGTCGGCGGCGACACCGCGCTGCCGTTCTTCGCCCGGGCGAGCGTGGAATACCTGGCCGAGCACTTCATCCACGAGATCACCGTCGGCATCGGCAACACCGGCGGCCGGGCCGGCATCATCAAGGTCGGCGTGAGCCGCGGTGGCCGCATGACGGACCTGGACAAGCGCATCTACCGCGCTGCCGCACGGGCCGCCCTGACCACCGGCGTGCCGATCCTGACCCACCTGGCGATCGACGCCGAGACCGCGATCGCGATCTTCAATGCGGAGGGTCTCCCGCTCGACCGCGTCCTGTTCGGGCACGTCGACGACGGCGTCAACGCCGACAAGACCCGCGACACCTGGATCGCGGAGCAGGGCGGCCGGGTCGGGTTCGACACCTTCGGCTACGAGACCGAGCTCCCGGACCCGCCGTTCTGGGCCCGTCCGCGCAAGGAGCGGCTGGACCACTTCCTCCGGTTCATCGGTCAGCACCTGGACAAGGCGCTCGCCTCGGCCGATGCGAACTGCAGCGCCCTGGGCTGGCCGGGCGTGAAGGGCCACACCGTCAACTACATCTTCGAGGACCTCATCCCGGACCTCCGCGCTGCCGGTCTCGACGAGGCCGTCATCAAGACCATCTTCGTCGACAACCCCGCTGACTTCCTGACGATTCAGAACTGACAAGGACAGAACCATGCAGACCTCAGACCTCAAGAACCTGAACGTCGCCATCGTCGGCGCGGGGTACGCCGGTGCGGCGGCGGCCAAGGCTCTCTCGCTCCTCGGTGCCGACGTCAATGTGTACGAGCAGGCGAACCAGATCCGGGAGGTCGGGGCCGGCATCGGCCTGCGTCCCTCCACCATGGACCGGTTCCGTCAGTGGGGGGTCTTCGACGCGATCGCCAAGGTGAGCTCGCCGAGCGACTACTTCGAGATCCTCACCGCCACGGGCGACCCGATCATGAAGGAGGCGTGGCCGGAGATCGACACTTTCGGCGCAAAGACCCACCTGATCCACCGCGGGGACTTCATCGATGCCCTGGTGGGGGTGCTCCCCGAAGGCATGGTGCGCCTCGGTCACAAGCTGGAGACCATCGAGGACCAGGGCGACCGCTCGGTCCTCACCTTCGTCAACGGAACGACCGTCGAGGCCGACCTGGTCGTCGGCGCGGACGGCATCAAGTCGGTGGTGCGCCAGCAGCTCTTCAGCGACAAGGGCCCGGTGTTCTCCGGTGAGCACGCCTACCGCGTGGTGATCTCCGCCGACGATGCCTACGGGATGTGCGTCGACGACAACCTGCGGATGTACATCGGCCGGGGCACGAAGGTGTACTTCCTGCCGCTGCGCCACCGCAACCAGGTCTCGTTCGACATCACCGCCCTGTGCCCGGACAGTACCTGGGCACCTCAGGTCACGAGGGACGATCTCCTGGCGACGGTGAAGGGCTTCGACGAGCGGATCGCGAACATCACCCGCGACCTCGACATGGACGCCGTGAACGTTCGCGCGGTCTACGACATCGACCCGGTCGACACGTGGCACTCGGACTCCGTCGTCCTCGTCGGCGACGCGGCCCACTCGATGCTGCACCACCAGGGCCAGGGCGCTAACTCGGCGATCCTGGACGCGGGCGCGCTCGCCGACGCCCTTGCCCAGGCCGACTCCGTCAAGGAAGCGCTGGTCCGGTACCAGGCGACCCGCAAGCCGGTGACCGACGAGCTGCAGCGCATCTCGCGCCAGGGGTGGAGCGAGGACGAGGTCGACGACGTCTTCCCCGGGCAGCGGCCCGCGTCCCAGCAGCCGCAGGCCTGACGCCATGGCGCTGCACCCCGAGATCGCCACGGTCCTGGCGAGCCTGCCGGCCCCACCCGACGGCCCGCTCGACCCGGTCGCCATGCGCGCGGCCGAAGAGGCGCAGGTACCGCCGGCCGAGGAGCGCCTGCCGCTCCATTCCGTCGAGGACACGACCGCGCAGACCCCGATGGGTGAGGTGCCGGTGCGGATCTACACGCCGACCCAGGCCACGTCGTACGGGCTGCTGGTCTACTTCCACGGCGGCGCCTTCTTCCTCGGCAGCCTGGACACCCACGACCACGTCGCGCGGTCGCTGGCGAAGGAGACCGGGCTCAAGGTCGTCTCCGTCGGCTACCGCCGGCCGCCCGAGGCCGCCTTTCCGGCTGGCCTCCATGACTGCTACGCGGTGGTGCGATGGGCCGCCGAGAACGGCGAGCGCCTAGCCTGGGACGGCGCCGATCTCGTCATCGCCGGTGACAGCTCGGGCGGCACCTTCGTCGCGGCCGTCGCCGCGATGGCCCACGACGAGGGATTCGATCGCATCACGCACCAGGTCCTCTTCTACCCCTCGCTCGATCTCGACTTCGACGTCGACCGCTACGCCTCGCTGCGCGAGAACGCCGTCGGCTACGGCCTGGAGACGGCGGGGCTGAAGCCGTTCAACGCCTTCTACCTCGGCAGCGGCGCCGACCCCGCCGATCCGCTGGTCTCGCCGATCAAGCGGGCCGACCTCACCGGGCTGCCGTCCGCGCTGATCGTGACCGCGGAGTACGACCCGCTGCGTGATGAGGGCGAACTCTACGGCCAGCGCCTCAAGGAGGCCGGAGTCGATGCCACGGTGAGTCGCTACGCGGGCGCCGGTCACGGATTCGTGCAGCACTTCTCCTGGGTCCCGGCGTACCACCGGGTCTTCGAGGAGACGGCCGCCTTTCTGCGGAGCGGGTCATGACGCACGTGAACGTTCATCCCCTGGTCTCGCCGTGGGGTCGGTTCGGTCTGTACAGCTTCTTCATCGACGCCCCCGAGCCGGCCATCGTCGACACCGGGATCGCCTCCTCGCCCGCCGAGGGCATGGTCCCCGCGCTCGAGGCCGTCGGCCGCCGCATCGAGGACGTGCGCTGGATCCTGCTGACCCACGGTCACATCGACCACGTCGGCGGCGCCTACGCCCTGTGGGAACTCACCGGCCGGCGCGCGCAGGTGGTCATCCACGAGGCCGACGCCGCGATGCTGCGCTCGCGCCGGGCGCACGTGGACGAGTACCTCCACGGTCGGGCGCAGTACCTGAACGACCCGGCGGGCGAGGCGAAGGTGACGGCCGCGGCCGATGCGGTCATCTCCGGCGAGATGGAGCCGACCATGCTGCTCAAGGGCGGCGAGACCCTCTCGCTCGGTGGCGACGTCACCGTCTCCGTCCACTCGATCCCAGGCCACACGCCCGGATCGGTGGCCTATGTGATCGACGGCCAGCGCTCCGTGTTCGTCGGCGACGCCGTCCAGGTCCACGGGGCCGCCAACGGCTTCCCCGGCTACGTGGATCCGGTCGCGTACCGCGCCAGCCTGCGGCACCTGCGCGACGAGATCCGTCCGCAGCACCTGTACCTCGGGCACCCGTACCGCCGCGCAGACGGCCTGCCGTACGGCGTCGAGCTCGACGCCGACCTGGCTCGGGAGGCGCTCCAGGGGAGCCTGGACATCGAGGCCGGTGTCAGCGAAGCGGTCAGCCGCTGTCTTCAGGACGGCCTGCAGGAGACGGACTCGCCGTACTCCCCGTTCGCCCCTGTCGCCGAGAGGCTCGGCTACACCGGCGACCCCACGCTCGAGCCGTCGCCGTTTCTCACGTCGATGCACGGCTACCGCACGCACTTCAACCAGAATTCGTGACAGAGGACAAGGAACTTCGCACTCATGGCCGACTTCCAGACGATCCAGGCGGGCGAGCAGACGATTGCCGTCCGCAAGGACCTGCAGGTGCCGATGCGCGACGGGGTCACCCTCGCCGTGGACGCCTACCACGGCACGGAGGACAAGCCGCGGCCGGCCCTGATCGCCATGAGCGCCTACGGCAAGGAGCTGCAGGCCCTCGCCCTCACCACGCCGCCGCAGCGTCGCCCCAGCCCGATGTGGGACGGCTGTATCGAGGCCGGTGACATCGCGCGCGTCGTCAAGGAGGACTACGTCCACGTCATCGGTGACATGCGTGGCACCGGTGATTCCGGCGGCGTGATGATCGGCAACTACAACTTCGGTGGTGTTCCCCAGGGTCAGGACCTGTACGACCTCGTCGAGTGGGTCGCCGAGCAGCCGTGGTGTGACGGAAACGTCGGCATGATCGGCATCTCCTACTTCGGGTCGATGCAGGTGCTCGCTGCGGCCGAGCGGCCGCCACACCTGAAGGCGATCTTTGTCAGCGGCGGCCATTTCGACTTCTACGAGACCACCTACCACGGCGGCATCATGTGGTTCATGCCGCGGGCTGCCCGCGAGGGACGCGGTGGCGACTCCGGCATCGCGCACACCAACGTCAAGTCCCGCATGCAGGAGGTCCACTCCCCGGAGGAGCTCAAGAAGCTCGTCGACGAGCGACTCCAGGACCCGGACGTGGCCGCGTGGCCGAACCTCGTGCACGTGCTGAAGTACCCGAAGAACCGCGAGTTCTGGTTCGACATCGTGATGAACAACCTCGACGGGGAGTGGTATGAGGAGCGCAACCCCATCACGCTGGCCGAGAACATCGACATCCCGGTCTATCTGCAGATCGACCAGGGGCGCGGCTGGACCGTGGACGGCCACATCGAGCTGTTCAACGTGCTGAAGGGTCCCAAGAAGCTGGACATCGGCTCCTACCCGCCGATGCAGTCGCGCCCCTGGATCGAGGAGCACGACAAGATGTTCCGCTGGTACGAGTACTGGCTCAAGGGTATCGACAACGGCATCATGGACGAGCCGGCCGTGAGCGTCTTCGTAGAGGGCTCGCGTGAGGTGGTCACCGCAGAGCAGTGGCCGCCGAAGGAGATCGAGTACAAGCCGCTGTACCTGCGCCCGCGCCACAAGCTCTCCTCGGAGCCTGAGCTGATGGGCGCGGAGCACGCCGCCCCGGACGGTTTCTACCAGGCACCGCTGACGGTGACCGACAAGGTGGAGACTGTCAGCTGGAGCACCGAGCCGTTCGATGAGCCTACGGAGCTCATCGGCACCGGTGCGGCGCACCTGTTCGCCGAGATCGACCAGGATGACACGAATTTCATCATGCGGCTGTGGGACGTCGCCCCGAACGGAAGCCGTCGGCTGATCACCACAGGGTTCCTCAGGGCATCGCACCGCGAGTTGGACGACCGGACGACCGAGGGCAACCCGTACCACCCGCACATCCGCGCCGTGCCGGTGGAGCCCGGGAAGATCGAGGAGTACGTCCTGCGGCTCTACCCGTTTGCGGCGACGTTCAACCCCGGCCACCGGCTGGTGGTGGAGCTGTCCAACGACGAACCGCTGGCCGACGCGCACAACGCGCTGCTGCCGCCGGACGCATTCCACCTGCCGGTGGGTCGCCCCGTCACCCACAAGATCTATCGCGACGCCGCCCACCGGTCCCGGCTCGTGCTGCCGTTCACGGCGCGCACCGCGGTGGAGAAGAGGTAGTCGAGCATGGCATTCGTCTACGCAGCGGCCCGCACTCCCTTCGGCCGGTTCAGCGGAGCGCTGGCCGGCGTCCGTCCCGACGACCTCGCAGCGACCGCGATCACCGGTGTGCTCGCGAAGGCGCCGGCGCTGGATCCGGCGAGATCGGCGAGATCGTGTGGGGTTGCGCGAACCAGGCTGGCGAGGACAACCGCAACGTCGGCCGGATGGCCGGACTGCTCGCCGGAGTGCCGGTGTCGGTGCCTGCGACCACGGTCAACCGGCTGTGCGGCTCGTCGCTCGATGCTGCGATCATCGGGTCCCGCACGATCGACACCGGCGACGCCGATGTCGTGCTTGTCGGCGGCGTGGAGTCGATGACCCGGGCGCCGTGGGTGCTGCCAAAGCCGGACCGAGCATTTCCTGCCGGCAACACAACCGCCGATTCGACAACGCTCGGCTGGCGCCTGGTCAACTCGCGGATGCCGTCGGAGTGGACGGTGTCGTTGGGGGAGTGCAACGAGCAGCTGCAGGAGCGGTTCTCGATCTCGAGAGAGCGGCAGGACGAGTTCGCTGCGCGGTCGCACCGGCTCGCGGCGGCGGCATGGGACGAGGGCTTCTACGACGACCTGGTGGTTCCGGTCGACGGCGTCGACCTGACCCGCGACGAAGGCATCCGCGCCGACTCCACGCCTGAGAAGCTCGCCGGCCTCAAGCCGAGCTTCCGGCCCGACGGCACGATCACCGCTGGCAACGCATCGCCGCTCAACGACGGGTCGGCGGCGTTGCTGCTCGGCTCGAAGGCCGCTGCCGCGCAGATCGGGCTTGACCCGGTTGCCCGGATCGTGGGGCGTGGTGCGTTCGCGCTGGAGCCGCAGGCCTTCGGGTTCGCTCCGGTCGAGGCTGCCAACAGAGCGCTGGAACGGGCCGGCATCGGCTGGGATCAGGTGAGTGCTGTCGAGCTCAACGAGGCCTTCGCCGTCCAGTCGCTCGCGTGCGTGGACGCCTGGAAGGTCGACCCCGAGATCGTCAACGTCAAGGGTGGCGCGATCGCAATCGGCCATCCGCTCGGCGCCTCGGGCGCCCGCATCCTCGGCACCCTCGCCAAGGTTCTGGTCGCGAAGCGCGAGCGGTACGGCGTCGCCGCGATCTGCATCGGCGTGGGTCAGGCACTCGCCATGGTCCTCGAGAACGTCACTGGAGGAGCGGCGTGAGCAAAGCGCAGATCTTCGCATCGCCGGACGAGGCGGTGAGCGTCGTCAAGGATGGCGACATCGTTCTGGTGGGTGGCTTCGGACTCGCCGGCATGCCATTCGACCTGATTGATGCCTTGATCCGGCACGGCGCAGGCGACCTCACCATCGTGTCCAACAACGCCGGCAACGGCGACGTAGGCCTGGCCGCCCTGCTGAAGGCCGGCCAGGTGCGGAAGGTCCTGTGCTCCTTCCCCCGGCAGGTCGACTCCTACGTCTTCGACGACCTCTACCGTCGCGGGGAGATCGAGCTCGAGGTCGTCCCGCAGGGCAACCTCGCCGAGCGGATGCGGGCGGCCGGGGCGGGCATCGGGGCGTTCTACTGCCCGACGGGCGTCGGCACGCCGCTTGCCGAGGGCAAGGAGACCCGCACGATCGACGGACGTGATTACGTCCTCGAGTACCCGATCAAGGGTGATGTCGCCCTGATTTCCGCTCACATTGCCGACACGATGGGCAACCTCGTGTACCGCAAGACCGCCCGAAACTTCGGCCCGGTGATGGCCACGGCCGCCACGACGACCGTCGTCCAGGTCTCGTCGATCGTGGACGCGGGGCAAATCGACCCGGAGGTCGTCGTCACCCCGAGCATCTACGTCGACCGTGTGGTCCAGGTCGAGCCGCGTCACTACACCGTGCAGGGAGCCCGCTGATGCCACTCAATCCCGACCAGCTCGCGGCCCGGGTTGCGCAGGACATCGAGCCGGGCAGTTTCGTCAACCTCGGCATCGGTCAGCCCACCAAGGTCGCCGACCACCTTCCGGCCGAGATCGGCGTCGTCCTCCACACCGAGAACGGCATGCTGGGCATGGGCCCCGCGGGTGTCGGCGACGAGGTCGACCCTGAACTCACCAATGCCGGCAAGGTGCCGGTCACCGAGCTGCCTGGAGCGGCGTATTTCCACCACGCAGACTCCTTCGCCATGATGCGTGGCGGCCACCTCGACGTGTGCGTCCTGGGTGCCTTCCAGGTCTCGGCGAGCGGTGACCTCGCCAACTGGGACACCGGCGCGCCCGGCTCGATCCCCGCCGTCGGCGGCGCGATGGATCTGGCGATCGGCGCCAAGCGGGTCTACGTGATGATGACGCTCTTCGCGAAGGACGGCAGCCCGAAGCTCGTGCCCACCTGCACCTACCCCCTCACGGGCGTCGGCTGTGTCAGTCGTGTCTACACCGACCACGCCGTGTTCGAGATCACCCCCGATGGCGTCCGCGTGATCGACTCGTTCGACACTTCCGTCGAGGAGCTTCGCGCCCGGCTGGAAGTCCCGCTTGTGGTCGACGTCCACTGACCGTTCCCGTCCGTCGGTTGCGAGGGGGGTGCGATGCCCGCGAACCGTGCCATTGCGGCCGAGGATCTTGGCTGTCCGCTGGGGGAGGTCGACTGGCCCGGTTCGCCGCGGCGGCGGGACCGGGTGCCGGTGCGCGGGTGGCGCCGTCGGGGGCGGCGAGGACCGGGTTGGCGGGAACGAGGAAGGTCCGACAGGTGGCTGCCGAGACAGTGTCGGCCAAGCCGGGTTGGGCCGCGCGGCGGCGGTGCACCAGGCGGCGCTGATCGCGAACTCGCGTGACGGTAGCCGTCGCAGGCCTGGGGGCGGTACGGGGGTTCACCGCCGGGAGGCGAAGACCACGACGGCGAGCACCCAACCGACGAACAGGCCGTAGATCCCGCCGCTGGCGGCCCAGTCAAAGGCACCGCGCAGGCTGGCATCCACCTGGATGAACGCGCTCAGCAGGCCAGCGAACGCCCCGGCGAAGATATAGGCCCCCCAGCTCGAGAAGAACAGGCTCGCGCTGCGGGATGACGACGAGCCGACCAGCAGGGAGACGAAGACGCCGGTCAGCACGATGAGCAGGATTGCCTTGATGTCGTTGGCGAGGATGGTCCGCACCGACTCATCCGAGCTGAACGACCAGGTCGGCCACGCCAACTGCTTCAGGAAGAAGCCCCACGCGTCGTTCGAGGTGTGGTTCTTCGCCCAGTCGGTGTAGGCCGGGTTGCCGAATGCGATCACCAGGATCAGGGCGGCGAGTACCGCAGTGCCTGTTACGGTACGGACCCGCCCGGCTGTAGTGGTAGCCATACGGACAGTGTGAGGTCAGATTCTTGGTCCGGCAATCGACGTGGGCGAATCATGGCGAAGGATGTCAACTGTCCACAGTAGTTGTTATTTGAGCAGATAGTCGATGAAGGCGACCCGAATCAGCCGCTCCTGCTCGCCGTACTCGTGGTCGATGGATTCCCTCCAGAGCGCCTGTGCGGTGCCAAAACTCGATGTGCGGCATGACCTGCGGCTTCGTTGATTCGGTCAGGCCGCTCGTTGGTACTCGTTGATCACGCCGCCGAGGACTCGCCGTCGCTGAATCGGTGCGTCGATCGAGACGACGATGGTCGGATCGTGATTTGGGGGATGCTGAACGAGGCTCTGGTGCGGACGATGCCCGTTGAAGTGGGCAGCGTATTGGTCGAGGACCGTACGCGCGTGGCGTTCGTTATAGATCAAGATCCTGTCGATGCACTCTTCGGGGACGCTACGGATGAACCGCGGCCCGAACTGCGCGGCCGCTCCGGTCGGACCCAGCAGGGGGGCCTGTCACGTCGACCAGGCAGCGGACACCCTCCGCAGGAGGTGGCACCAGCCCTTTCAGGTCGACCGCCGCGAGGTGGCGCAGCTGGCCTCCGCCGCGGGCCAGTTCGCGACCGTCCGGGTCGGTGAATCTCGCTCCGAGCGCCTGCAGCGCCCCGACGGCGCCGTCCGTGGTAGCTGATCCGCCCAAGGTCACGAGGAGGCGGGAGACCTACGGATGACGGGCGGCGGCAGCGAGCAGCTGCCCGAATCGGTGCGTGCTGGCGGCCAGCGCGTCGAGCCGGTCGGTGAGGACTAGGCCGCTTGCCTGGGCCAGCTCCACCACGGCGGTCCCGTCGGGCAGCAGCAGCCACCGCGCTGACACGCTGTGGCCGTGTGGCCGAGATGCTGCCCTTGAAGGAGTCGGGCGCAATGACCACGTGCACGTCAGCCTCCCCGCCGGTCGTGGCACGTCGGCGGCAGGATCCTGCCGCCGGCGCAAAGGCAATAGCTAGCGCTCGGCCACATGCTCGAGGTATCCGGCGATCGATGCTTCGAGCACCTCTCGGCCGGGCCGGGACCACAGCCCGGCGTGGAAGACCTCCACCTCGACCGGCCCGGTGTAGCCGGTGGCGTCAACAGCTTCCCGGAACCGGCGCAGTTGCACGCAGCCCTCGCCGGGCAACCCTCGCCCGAGCAGGACGCCTTCGGGCAGGGGGGTGATCCAGTCGGCGGCCTGAAAGCAGGCGATGCGCCCTTCCCGTCCGGCCCGGTCGATCTGGGTCCATACCTGGTCGTCCCACCACAGGTGGTAGGTGTCGACGACGACCCCCACTGCCTGCGGCGGGTAGGGTGACGCGAGATCCAGTGCCTGGCCGAGGCTCGCCACCACGCATCGGTCGGAGCAGAACATCGGGTGCAGCGGCTCGATCGCCAGCTGGACGCCCGCATCGAGCGCGTGTGGTACCAGCGCCCCGATCGCGTCGCGGACGTTCTTCCGAGCCGCGTCGAGGTCACGGCTGCCGTCGGGCAGACCGCCGGAAACGAGCACTAGCGTTGGCGCGCCGAGCGTGGCCGCCTCGTCGATGGCGCGTCGGTTCTCATCCAACCAGCCGGTTTGGTTGAAGAAGCCGCCGCGACACAGCGAGGTGACGGCCAAGCCGGCGTTGTGTATCAGCGACGCGGTCTTCTCCACGCCGTACGCGGCGGCCTCTTCCCGCCACAGGCCGACGCCGGTGACCCCGGCATCGACGCATCCGGCGACGAGGTCCTCCATGGGCCAGTACTTCGCGGTCGCCTGGTTGAAGGAGAACCTAGTCATTGCTTTCGTCCCGGCGCTCACTGCGGCACCCCCACGGTGGTGAGCCAGGCGCGTGTCCGGTGCGCGGCGAGTGCCGCGTCGGGCAGCAGCCCGGCGGCGTCGGCCAGCCGGAGGAGCTCCATGAGGTGCCGCGGTGACCGGCCGCTGTGCAGGCCACCGACCATCGTGAAGTGGTCCTGATGGCCGGCGAGCCAGGCGAGGAAGACAATGCCGGTCTTGTAGTAGTACGTGGGTGCGCTGAAGATGTGCCGGGCCAGCGGTACGGTCGGGGCGAAGATCTGCTCGTACCGGTCGAGATCGCCCGCGTCGAGCGCCCGCAGGGCGGCCGCCGCCGGCGGCGCGATGGCGGCGAAGATGCCGAGCAGGGCGTCGGAATAGGTCCGGTCTGCGGGCTGCGGTTGGGGCCCATCGCCCCGGATCAGGGCCGGGTAGTGGAAGTCGTCGCCGGTGTAGAGACGCACGCCTGCCGGCAGCCGGCGGCGCAGCCCGATCTCGAACTCCTCGTCGAGCAGCGACACCTTGATGCCGTCGACCTTGCTCGCATGCGCCTCGATCAGGGTAAGTACGGTTTCGGTGGCCACGTCGAGGTCGGGCGAGCCCCAGTAGCCGGCGAGCGCCGGGTCGAACATGGGCCCCAGCCAGTGCAGCACGACCGGCCCGTCGGCGTGACGCAACAGTTCGCCGTACACGGTCAGGTAGTCCTCGGCCGTGGTGGCCGTCGCGGCGAGATGGCGGCTGCACATGAGGACCGGTCGGGCGCCCGCCGCCTGGACGTCGTCTAGCTGCTCGGTGTAGGCCTTGCGAACCTCGTCGAGGGTGGCGGGGCCGTCGGGCAGCTGGTCGGTGGCCACTCCGGCGACGATCAGGCCGTCGGCCTCGCGCGCTTCCCGGCCGCTGCGCCGGATGAGTTCCCGGGTCGTCGGATAATCCAGGCCCATGCCGCGCTGCGCGGTGTCCATCGCCTCCGCGACCCCGAAGCCGTGCCGCCACAGGTGGTGCCGGAACGCCAGGGTGGCGTCCCAGTCCAGCACGGCCGGGTGCCCGGGGGTGTTGTCAGCTGCGGCGTCGGCGACGACGTGTGCCGCCGCGTAGGCGACGCGGCTGGTGAACTGCGCACCGGGTACCGCGAACTCCCCGCCCGTGCCACTGAGCGCGAACCGTCCGTCGGGCAGGTTGACACTCGTGTTCATCGGTCCAGCTCCGGGATCTCGATGCGCCGGCCCTCGCGAGCGGCCTGCAGACCCAGCTCGGCGAGCTGGACGCCGCGGGCGCCCGCCCACAGGTCCCAGGTGTACGGTGCGTCCTCGACGACGTGGCGGAGGAACAGTTCCCACTGTGCCTTGAAACCGTTGTCGAATTCGTCGTTGTCGGGCACCAGCTGCCATTGGGCGCGGAAGTCATCGGTGGATGGCAGGTCCGGGTTCCACACCGGCTTGGGGGTGGTGGCCCGGTGCTGGATCCGGCAGTTGCGCAGGCCGGCCACCGCGCTGCCGTGGGTGCCGTCGACCTGGAACTCCACCAGCTCGTCGCGGTAGACGCGCACCGCCCACGACGAGTTGATCTGTGCGACGATCCCGCCCTCGATCTCGAAGATGCCGTACGCGGCGTCGTCGGCGGTGGCGCGGTACGGTGCGCCCTCCTCGTCCCAGCGTTGGTCGATGTGCGTGGTGATGTGGGCGGTGACCGCGGTAACCCGGCCGAAGATCTGCTCCAGGACATAGTGCCAGTGCGGGAACATGTCGCAGGTGATCCCCCCGCCGTCGGCCGCCCGGTAGTTCCAGGACGGGCGTTGCCCCGTCTGCCAGTCGCCCTCGAAGACCCAGTAGCCGAACTCCCCCCGGATCGACAACACGCGGCCGAAGAAACCGCCCCTGACCAGCCGGTCGAGCTTGCGCAGCCCGGGCAGGAAGAGCTTGTCCTGCACCACGCCGTGTTTGAGGCCGGCGGCGTCGGCCCGGCGCGCCAGATCGACGCGCCGGCAAGGTCCTCTGCGGTGGGCTTCTCGGTGTAGATGTGCTTGCCCGCTTCGATCGCGGCACGCAGCGACTTCTCCCGTTCGCTGGTGACCTGGGCGTCGAAGTAGATGTGCATGTCCGGGCGGGCGAGGCTGGCGGAGAGGTCGGTGCTCCAGTTGGTGAGACCGTGGCGGTGCGCGATCTCGCGCAGCTTGGTCTCGTTGCGGCCGACCAGAAGCAGTTCGGGCCACAGTCGGTTGCCGTCGCCCAGCGGCAGGCCGCCCTGCTCTCGGATCGCGAGCAGTGACCGGACCAGGTGCTGCCGGTAACCCATCCGCCCGGTGACGCCATTGATCACGATCCCGATCGTGGTACGGGACATGCAGGCCCTCCTTGGTAAGCGCTTTCCTAGTACCGTAGCGGTCGGCGATCTGTCACAGCAAGGGCTTTCCTCACGCTCCGCTATGCTGTGGCAAACGTCCGGGTTGCGGGCAGTTAACGGGGAGGGACCGGACACATGGCGACGCTGGCTGATGTCGCACACCTGGCGGGCGTTTCTCCGGCCACCGTTTCTCGGATCGTCAACGGCAGCAGCAAGCCGGTGGCCGAGGCCTTGCGGCTACGGGTCCTCGCGGCCGTCGAAGAGCTGCAGTACGTGCCCAACGCCCACGCCCAGCTCCTGGCCCGCTCGCACCGCAGCGCGATCGGCGTCATCGTGCACGACGTCTCCGACCCGTATTTCGCGGAGATCACCCGTGGCCTGCAACGGGTCGCCACCGAAAGCGGCCGGCTCGTCATCATCTGCAACAGCTACCGGCAGCCTGAGAAGGAACTGGAGTACGTCGAACTGCTGCGCGCCCAACAGGCCGCAGCGATCATCCTCGCCGGATCCGGCTACCACGACGACGCCTTCACGACCACGCTGAACAGCAAACTGCGGGTCTACCAGGCCACCGGCGGGCGTATCGCAGTCATTGGCAGGCATGAATACGTGGGCGATGCCGTCGTACCGGACAACGAGACGGGCGGCTACCTTCTCGGCGATGAGTTGTACGGGCTCGGCCACCGACGAATCGGCGTCATCGCCGGCCCGAAGCAGCTGACCACGACCACCGACCGCATCGTCGGCCTGCGCCGCGCCGCTCGCGACCACCAGCGGCAGCTGCCCGCGCGACGCATCGTCTACGGCGACTTCGACCGTGCCAGCGGGGCCGCGGCCGCGGCCGCGCTGCTCGACGCCGAGCCGAACCTGACCGCCATCGCGGCGCTCAACGACTCCATGGCCGTCGGCGTTCTCGCACTGCTGCGCTCCCGTGGTGTCGCCGTTCCGGACGAGGTCAGCGTGGTCGGCTTCGACGACATGCCGATCGCCTCCGATGTGACTCCCGCGCTCACCACCGTCCGGCTTCCTCTTACCGAGATGGGAGCCCGCGCCGTCACCTTGGCGCTGCAACCGTCGGCCGACGGCAACGGGCCACGCATCGAGCATATGAGCGCCGAACTCATCCGCCGGGAGAGTTCCGGCCCGCCGCGGCCATGACCTCGTTCGCAATCCATCGATTCGTTGCGCTGACCTGAGCCGGGCGCGACGTCACGAGGTCCGGGCGGCAGCTGCCTTGGGTCCGCCGAGCCGCAGCGGCGCCACATTGTGCCTGGTCAAGCGCTATTCGCTGCGGCGCCCGAGAGCCTCATGCCGCAGATCCTGACGGGCTGTGACCTCCCTTGACCGTCGTCGTAACTTTTGCTTAACTAGGCAAGCGCTTTCCTAGGAAAAGGCTTACCCGGGTTCGACTTCAAGATCAGGTAACTGTTCGCCGTTCCGTATTCACCTGGGAGACAACATGGATCGCAGCACGGACCCCCCGCTCACAAGCCGCCCGAGACTCGCGCGACGGCTGTTCGGCGTGTTGGCCGCCATCGCGCTCATCCTGCCGCTCGCCCCGACCGTGGCGAACGCGGAACCCAAGCCAGCCCCGCGCTTCCACGCGCTGGTGTTCTCGAAGGTCACGAACTTCTACCACGACTCAATTCCGGCCGGGATCGCGGCGATCGAGGAGCTCGGCAGGGAGCACAACTTCGCCGTCACGGCAACGGACGACGCGAGCATATTCACCGACAAGGGCCTGCGGCCGTTCGACGTCGTCATCTTCAACAACACGAACTCCACGCCCGAGCGGGGAGCGCTGCTCAACGCCGACCAACGCGCGGCGTTCCAGCGCTTCATCCGGGGCGGGGGTGGTTTCGCCGGTCTGCACGCCGCCACCGCCAGCGAGCGCGACTGGGACTGGTACGAGCAGCTCGTCGGCGCCGAGTTCCAGAACCACCCGAGCCCGCGTCCCGGCCGGATCGAGGTCCTCGACCAGGTCCACCCGTCCACCGTGGATCTTCCGCAGCTCTGGGAGCGCACGGAGGAGTGGTACAACTGGCAGACCGCGCCGAACGGCAACGTCCACGTCCTCACGGAGATCCGTACGACGGACAATCCGAGCGGGCTGAACGAGGGTCCGGAGCACGCCCATTCCTGGTGTCAGGTCTACGACGGTGGCCGGTCCTGGTACACCGCCAGCGGTCACAACCCCTCCGCGTTCTCGGAGCCGCTGTTCCGTGAGCACCTGCTCGGCGGCATCGAGTGGTCCGCCGGCGTCGCGGCCGGCGACTGCGGCGCGACCGAGTCGGCCAGCTTCCGCAAGGTCCAGCTCGAGGGCGACGCCACGATCGCGGACCCGTACGAACTCGCACCCCTGCCCGACGGTCGGGTCCTGTACATCCAGCGCACCGGGCAGATCAAGCTGATCCACCAGGACCAGAACCCGCCGGCCACCACCCTCGCCGGCGACCTCCACCTGAACCTGGACACCGGTCGGCACTCCGACGGCCTGGTCGGACTGACCATCGACAACGACTTCGCCGACAACGGCTGGGTCTACCTGCTCTACACGGACCCGGTGGCACCGGGGCAGACCGGGGCCAACTACAACCTGTCACGGTTCACCCTCAGCGGTGACACGCTCGACATGGCCAGTGAGAAGAAGCTCCTCAGGTTCCCAGTCTGGCGCAACGAGTTGCGCGCGAACGTCCACATGGCAGGCTCGCTGACCATGGACGGCGAAGGCAACCTGTACGCGGCAACCGGCGACAACTCCGACCCCTTCGAGCAGCAGGGCTACTCGCCGCTCGACGAGCGCCCGGGTCGGCGTGCCGCGGACGCCCAGGCGACCGCCGGTAACACCAACGACCTGCGGGGCAAGATCATTCGCATCCACCCGGAGGACAACGGCACGTACACGGTTCCGGCGGGCAACCTGTTCACCGGTGCCGAACAGGGCGGCGGCAAGACCCGTCCGGAGATCTACGCGATGGGCTTCCGCAACCCGTTCCGCATCAACTACGACAGGGCCGCGAAGGCAGTCCTCATCGCGGACTACGGGCCGGACGCGAGCACCACGAACCCGCTGCGCGGTCCGTCCGGCATGGTCGAGTTCAACCGCGTCACCGCGGCCGGCAACTACGGTTGGCCGTACTGCGTCGGCCCGAACGTGCCATACGTCGACTACAACTTCGCCACGGGACAGTCGGGTGCGACCTACAACTGCGCCGCGCCGGTCAACGACTCGCCCAACAACACCGGCCTGACCAACCTCCCGCCGGCCCAGCCAGCCGACATCTGGTACACCAGCAACAGCCGGGGCAACTGGGGGCTGGCGGAGTTCCCGGAGCTCAGGGGTGGCGCGCCGATGTCCGGCCCGGCCTACCAGTACGACGAGAACCTCGACTCCGACACGAAGTTCCCCGAGTACTACGACGGCAAGTGGTTCGTCTCCGAGTACGGCGCCAACTGGTACAAGACCATCAGCGTCCTGGATGAGGCGGCACCCAGCGGCACCTTCCCGTCTCTCGACGCCGGGGATCCGCTGTCGATCAACTCCTTCCTGCCGAACCAGACGTTCCACGGGCCGTTCGACTCCGAGTTCGGCCCCGACGGGTCGCTGTACATCATGGACTTCGGCGACGGCAGCGGGGTCGGCCGCGGCTCGCACAACAGGAACGCCGGTATCTACCGCATCGACTACGTCGGCGGACCCCAGCCGACCTCACCGCGGGACCGCTGCTTCGACGGGCACAGCACCGACGAGGTGGTCTCGTTCGGGACAGTCAACTCGGGCGTGGCCAACGACGACTTCGGTGATGGCTGCACCCTGCTGGACGTCATCGGACACGAAGCACCGTTCAGGAACCACGGCGACTTCGTCAGCACGGTCAGCGACGTCGCCAACCAGTTCAAGGAGAAGGGCGTCATCACGGGGAGTGAACACGGCAGCCTCGTGAACGCCGCCGCCCGATCCAAGGTCGGCAAGTAGCCGAGACCGGCGTCAGCCGGAGCGTACGTAGCCACGCTCGCCGGTCCGCACCGCGTACGACGGTGCGGACCGGCACCCCCCGGGCAGTTGGCGCACGGGCGGACGCGCCGGCGCCGACCACTGTCAGAACGAGATTCAGTGTGGGACCGCCTGGTTCCACGGGCGAGTGGCGCCCAGGTACGACAGCCGTACGTCGCGACCTGTGGGCCGTCGGTGCTGGCGCCGACGGCCCACGTCGAGCACGAGAGGGAATGCCTCATGTACAACCCGCTACCCAGCATCGCGTCCGCCCAGCCCCGCACGGTGAGATCACCGGTCATGGTATGGGCCGCGTTGGTCGCCCTGACCTCCATCTTCTGGCTTGCGAGCTTGCCGGCGAAGGCCGGCCCGTCAGCCGCCGCAGCTGCTGTCCCGGCAGCACAGCAGCAGGCACAGGTTCAAGCGCAGGTGCTCACCTGGACGGCGGGCGACAACTTCATGGAGTACCTGTCCGCGCCGACAACCGCGGTCGCAGGTCCGACGACCATTGTCTTCGAGAACAGCACGGCCACCGGCAACACCACTGGGATGCAGCACACGCTGACGTTCTCCAAGACCGAACCGGGCTACAACAACGACGTGACCGTGAATATCCTGGCGGACCCGTACGACAGCAACGGCGGACGCCACCAGGTCGACGTGGTCCTGAGCCCCGGCAAGTACTGGTACTTCTGCGCGATCCCCGGTCATGGCGGCATGAGCGGGGAACTCATCGTCACCGCCGGCGGAGGAGACACCACGCCGCCGACGGTCACCGCTTCGGTGGCGGGTGAGCGCAACGGCGACGGCGCGTATGTGGGCGCCGCGACCGTGACGTTGTCGGCTTCTGACAACGGATCCGGGGTGGGGCGGATCGAGTATTCGCTCGACGGTGGTACGTACGGGACGTACTCCGGGCCGGTGACGGTGAATCAGCCGGGGTCGCACACGGTGAGTTACCGGGCCACGGACGTGGCGGGGAACACCTCGGCGGCGCAGTCGGTGTCGTTCACGGTGGTGCAGCCGCCAGCGCCGGACACGACGCCGCCGACGGTGACGGCCTCTCTGTCCGGCCAGGGCGACGGTGCCGGCGCGTATGTCGGTACGGCGACGGTGACTTTGTCGGCGTCGGACACCGGGTCGGGTGTCGACCGGGTGGAGTACTCGCTGAACGGTGGTCCGTACGCGGTGTATTCAGCGCCGGTGACGGTGAATCAGCCGGGGTCGCACACGGTGAGTTACCGGGCCACGGACGTGGCGGGGAACACCTCGGCGGCGCAGTCGGTGTCGTTCACGGT
>JAEVHO010000011.1 GCA_016802835.1 Micromonospora sp. ATA32
AACGTCCACCATGATCGTTCCCGACCGAAGACGCCGAGCGGGTACCGGCATGGTTCCCTCGCGGAACCATCGGTACGCGGTCTGTGGGTGCACCCCGTTGCGGCGCGCCCACTCGGCAAGCTTCATGAGACCGATACTAATACTCACGTATTCGTATGTCTGCTCACAGAAGCGAGAACTGCTGACAACCCCCCGACCTCCCCCGAGGGGTTGGTCGCCCGCTGGGTGCGCTGGGTGGCGGCGCACCGGGAGCCGGCGAACCCGATCAAGGACGGGTCGGGCCGGCACGCCGGGCACCACCAGCCCGAGGATGTCTGGTTCCTGGCGGGCACCTTCGGCGGCGGGGTGGCGCGCAACTGCATCGTGCCCGCCGGCCGGCCGCTCTTCTTCCCCGCGTTCACCGTCTGGCAGAGCCGGGCGAAGCCCGGCGAGCTGCCGGTGATCTCGAACGCCACCGGGCACGCCCAGCTGGACGGCGTGCCGCTGCCCCTGGCGACGATCGGCACGCGACCCCGTTCACGGTCCGGGGCTTCCTGAACAACGTCGTCACCGCGCTGCCGGTGCCGATCCCGGTCAGCTGCTGGGGGCTCTGGGCGAGCGTCCCGCCGCCGGCGCCCGGAACGCATGAGCTGACCTTCGGCGGCAGCGACGGCGGCCGCTTCTGGGTGGAGGCGCAGTACCGGCTCACCGTCCGCTGACCGCCGCCCGGCGCGCGGATCCGCCCGGCAGCAGGAGGGTGGGCGCGGGTCGGGTCCGTAGACTTTCGACCATCATGGGCGAGGTCAGGGATTCGGCGCGGCAGCGGTTGCGGGACAGCATCGTCGACGCCGCCCGCGCGCAGACCGTCGCCGTGGGCTGGGACGGGGTACGGATGGGTGGCGTGGCCGCCGCCGCGGGGGTCAGCCGGCAGACCGTCTACAACGAGTTCGCCAGCAAGGCGGGGCTGGCCGAGGCGCTGGCCCGGCGCGAGGTGGATCGGTTCGTCTCGGACGTCCGCGCCGCGCTGCGTGAGCACGGCCACGACATCCCGGCCGGCGCGTACGCGGCCATCGCGCACACCCTTGCCGAGGCGGCCGGCAATCCGCTGATCAAGGCGATCCTGACCAGCGCCCGGGGCGGCTCGGATGCGCTGCTGCCGTACCTGACCACCCGCTCCGAGCTGGTGCTCACCGAGGCGTCCGGCGCCCTGCTCGACTGGGCGCACGTGGTGCTGCCGAGCGCCGACCCGGCCGCGCTGGCGTTCGCCGCCGACACCATCGTACGCCTGGTGGTCAGCCACATCGTGATGCCCCAGGCCCCCGTCGAGCAGACCGCCCGGGCGCTCGCCGACCTTGCCGTCCACCTCTTCCTCGCCGCCGCCGAGGCCGGCTGAGCGGTCAGCGGACGACCCGGCCGCGCAGCACGATGCGGCCGGGGGTGCGGACCACGCCGAGGTCGGCGCGCGGGTCGGTGGGGTAGACCACCAGGTCGGCCAGGCCGCCCTCGACCAGGCCGGGGAAGCCGAGCCACTCCCGGCCCCGCCAGGAGGCGGCGGCGAGCACGTCCAGGGTGGACATGCCGGCCCGCTCGTGCAGCAGCAGCATCTCCTCGGCGGCCAGGCCGTGGTCGATGCCGCCGCCCGCGTCGGTCCCGACGTAGATCGGCACCCCCGCCTCGTACGCGGCCCGGACCACCTCCGGGAAGCGGTCCCGCAGGGCGATCATGTGGTCGGCGTACCCGGGGAACCTCGCCCGGGCCTGCTCGGCGATCCCGCCGAAGGTCTCAATGTTGATCATCGTGGGGACCAGGGCGGTGCCCCGCCGGGCCATCTCATCGACCAGGTCCACGCTCAGCCCGGTGCCGTGCTCCACCGAGTCCACCCCGGCGCGCACCATGATCTCCACGGCCGACTCGGAGAAGGTGTGCACGGCGGCGCGTACCCCGGCGGCGTGCGCGGCCCGGACGGCGGCGGTCATGGTGTCGGCGTCCCAGGCCGGGGCCAGGTCGCCGACGCCCCGGTCGATCCAGTCGCCGACCAGCTTGACCCAGCCGTTGCCGGCCCGGGCCTGCTCGCCGACGGTCGCGGCCACCTCCGCCGCGCCGACCTCCACGCCGATGTCGCGCAGGTAGCGCTTCGGCTGGGCGATGTGCCGCCGCGCGGGCCAGTCGCGGCAGCTCCGGGTCGTCGTCAAGTTCGGGGTACGGGTACGGCGAGCCGGCGTCCCGGATCGCCAGGACCCCGGCGTCCCGGTCGGTGAACGCCAGCTCGCGGGCCTGCTCGCTGGAGGTGATCGGCGCGCCGCCCCGGGCGATGCCGATGTGGCAATGCGCGTCGATCAGGCCGGGCAGCACGAAGCCGCCGTCGGCGATCGTCTCCGCGCCGGGCACCCGTTCGAAGGTGACCCGGTCGCCGACCAGCCACAGATCACGGACCTCGTCGTCGGGCAACACCACACCGCGTACGTGCCAGGCCATTCGTCCTCCGTCTCAGTCGGTCGGGGCGGTCCGTAGGTCATTCTTCCCAACCGGCGGCACCGGGCACCGTCCGGGCCCACGCGGCCACCAGCGGCGGCCCCAGCCACCAGGCAAACCGGACGGTCACCACTCGACCACGGAGGGAGACGAACGGTTGATTGACAAATTTCTTTATTTACACGTCTCTTGATGAAGGGATCCTTCATCGCCAGGATGCTCCGAAAGTGCCCGTACATCTGGGCTTTCACAGCCTCGCCTCACAGAAGGAGCGTCGAGACAGTGGCACCACGACGATGGCGCATGGCAGTAGTCGGTCTCGCGGCCGGCCTCACTCTCCCGATCGGCGCGGGCGTACCACCCGCCGCCGCCAGCCCGGACCAGACCACGGCGAAGGCGGTGGCCGCGAAGACCGACAAGAAGGTCATCGACCGGCTCGCCAAGGACGGCAAGTCCAGCTTCTGGGTCTTCCTCGACAGCAAGGCCGACCTGTCCGGGGTGGCCAAACTCCACCGCAAGGCCGACAAGGCCGCGCACGTCTACCGGACCAAGAGCGAGCACGCCAACCGCAGTCAGGCCGGCCTGCGCGCGATGCTCGCCAAGCGGGCCGCGGACTTCACCCCGTTCTGGCTGGCCAACACGATCAAGGTGACCGGCGACGCGGAGCTGCTCGGCGACATCGCCGCACGCCCCGAGGTGGCTGAGATCCTCGCCGACGACCCGGTGACCATCCCCGAGCCACTGCCCGGCGTGACCGTTCCCGCCGCCGACGCGGTCGAGTGGAACATCAACCGGATCAGCGCGCCGCAGGTCTGGACCGAGCTGGGTGTCCGTGGCGAGGGCATCGTGGTGGCCAACATCGACAGCGGCGTCGATGTCACCCACCCGGCCGTGGCGGCCAGCTACCGGGGCCGCAACGGCGACGGAACCCTCAACCACAACTACAGCTGGTTCGACCCGGCCGGGATCTGTCCGACCGCCGCGCCCTGCGACAACAACGACCATGGCACCCACACCATGGGCACCATGGTGGGTCTGGACGGCGCGAACGTGATCGGTGTCGCCCCGGGCGCGAAGTGGATCGCCGCCAAGGGCTGTGAGACCACCAGCTGCTCACGCGCGTCGCTGCTCGCCTCCGGGCAGTGGATCGTCGCCCCCACCGACCTCAACGGCGCGAACCCGCGTCCCGACCTCGCCCCCGACGTGGTGAACAATTCCTGGGGCTCCACCGCCTACGACCCGTGGTACACCGAGACCGTGTCGTCCTGGGTGGCCGCCGGCATCTTCCCGGCGTTCTCCAACGGCAACAGCGGTCCGAGCTGCAACACCTCGGGCAGCCCCGGCTCGTACACGATCAGCTACAGCTCGGGCGCGTTCGACGTCAACAACGCGATCGCCAGCTTCTCCAGCCGGGGCGCCGGCGAGAACGGCGACATCAAGCCGAACATCGCCGCCCCGGGCGCCAACGTCCGATCGTCGGTGCCGGGCGGGTACGCGTCCTTCAGCGGCACCTCCATGGCCTCACCGCACACGGCCGCCACGGTGGCGCTGATGTGGTCGGCCTCCCCCGCCATCCAGGGTGACGTCGCCGCCACCCGGAGCATCCTCGACGACACCGCCATCGACGTCGACGCCACCACGTGCGGCGGCACCATCGACGACAACAACGTCTTCGGCGAGGGTCGGCTCGACGCGTACGCGGCGGTCAGCGCCACGCCACGCGGTGCGCTCGGTGCCCTCGCCGGCCAGGTCACCTCGGGCGGCGCCGCGCTGGCCGGGGCCACCGTGACGGTCACCGGCCCGATGAACCGCACCACCACCTCGGGGGCCGACGGGTCGTACGGGTTCGGCCGCCTGATGGTCGGCGACTACACCGTCACCGTCCGCAAGTTCGGCTACCTCGACGCCTCGGTCTCGTTGACGGTGACGGAGAACCAGACCGTGGACCGGGACATCGTGGTCGAGCAGGCGCCCTCGGCGACCCTCAGCGGCACGGTGACCACCTCGGCGGGGCCGGCGGCGGGCGCCACGGTCGCCGTGCTCAACACCCCGCTCACCGCCACCGCGGACGACCAGGGCCACTACCGCCTGACCGTGCCCCACGGCCAGTACGACGTCCGCTTCACCCACGCCTACCGCTGCGCCGACGAGGTGACCCGGACGGCCGCGATCGCCGCGGACACCGTCCTGGACGTCGCCATGCCGAGCCGAGTGGACGCCTTCGGCTACACGTGCGACGCCGCGGGCGGGGCGTACGTGCCGGGCACCGATCTGCTGGCGGACCTCACCGGCGACGACAAGACCGTGCCGGTGAACCTGCCGTTCGGCGTCCCGCTGTACGGCAAGACGTACCGGACCGGTTGGGTGAGCACGAACGGCGTGGTCGGCTTCGGCGCGCCGGCGACGTCGTACGGCAACACCTCGCTGCCCAACACCGCCGTGCCCAACCTGGCCCTGTACCCGTTCTGGGACGACCTGTACGTCGAGGCAGACTCGGCGGTGTACACCGCCACGGTCGGGGCCAAACCGCACCGCACGTTCGTGGTGGAGTGGCGCAACATCGCGATCCGTGCCGATCGCAGCCAGCGGCTGAGCTTCACCGCCGCCATCAGCGAGGATGGCTCCGTCGTCTACCGGTACAAGGACATCGACGGCACCGGCGCGGAGGCCGGCAACTCGGCCACCATCGGCGTGGAGAACGCCACCGGCACCGACGGGTTCCTGTACTCGTTCAACACCTCGGTGATCAGCACCGGCAGCGCCCTGGCGTTCCGCACCACGCGCAACGGCATGGCGATGGGTGTGGTCAGCGACGCCAACGACGGGCTGCCGGTGGCGGGTGCCACGGTGACCGCACAGGCAGGCGACCAGACGATCACGGACACCACCGGCGAAGACGGCTCGTACGCGATCCAGGCGCCGGCGGGCGACGCGACGATCACCATCAGCAAGGATGCCTACGAGACAAGCCAGGCACCGCTCGCCGTCGCCGCCGGCGGCGTCGTGGAGAAGTCGACAACGCTGCGCACCGCCCGGGTCAGCACCCCGGTCAGTGAGCTGGCCGTCGTCGCGCCGGCCGACCAGACCCGGGCCCGGACGGTCGGCCTGAGCAACACCGGGGGGCTCGGCACCGACTTCACGGTCACCGAGCTGAACGCAGACGGGGTGCCGCAGGACCTCGCCTGGCTGGACCTCTCCGGCGCCACGGGCACCCTGGCCAGCGGCGGCCGGCACACCGTCGGTGTGGCGATCAGTACCGCCGGACTGACACCCGGGACGTACCACAGGGCCAAGCTGCGGATCGCCTCGGTCAGCGGCCGGCAGCCGGTCCTGGTCATCCCGGTCACCGTGGTGGTGCCGAGCTACGCGTTGGCGGCGGACGCCGGGGCGCAGGCGACGCACACCGACGTCGAGGGGCAGGGATGGTCGCCCGCCAAGGCCTACACCTCGGGCGGGGCCGGCTACCTCGGCAGCGCCAGCCGGTTCTCGACCAGCAAGGCGATCACCGGCACGAACGACCCGGCGCGGTTCGCCGACCAGCTCGAGGGCATGTACGAGTACCGCGTCGACGGCCTGGCCGACGGCTACTACACGGTCGAACTGGACTTCGCCGAACTGAGCATCAAGGCCCCGAACAAGCGCGTCTTCGACGTGCTGATAGAGGGTCAGGAGGTGCTGCCGTCGCTCGACGTCCCGGGTGAGGTCGGCAGCTTCGCCGCGCTGACCAAGACCTACACGGTGCAGGTCACCGACGGCCAGCTCAACCTGCGGTTCGTGACGCACAAGGGCTTCGGTAAGCCGATGTTCAACGGGCTGCGGGTGATGAACCGCCCGGACCTCGTGTCCTGATTCAGGGGGGGTGGCGTGGGGCCCGGCCGTTTCCGGCCGGGCCCCACGTCTGCCACCAGCGGTGCCGGGGCCGACATGCGTCGGCGACCCGCCTCAGCGGGGGCGGTTGTCGCCCTTGCCGAGCTTGTTGAAGTCGATCTTCGGCAGCTTGAAGCCCGGCGGCAGGCCCTGGCCTCCGCCGAGGTCGTTCGGGTCCATGCCCCGGCGGGAGCTGCGGCATGCCCCCCCGGGAAACCGCCCGGCAGCCCGGCGCCCGCACCGGTACGCGGCCGGCCGCCGCCCTTGGTGCCCTTGCGCTTGTTCTTCGGCGACTTGGTCGCCTTTCGCCGGCCGCCGCCGGGCAGGCCCATCATGCCGCCCATCTGCTTCATCATCTTCTGCGCGTCGGCGAAGCGGTTGAGCAGCTGGTTGACGTCCATGACGGTGACCCCGGAGCCGTTGGCGATCCGGGCCCGGCGGGAGCCGTTGATGATCTTCGGGGTGGTCCGCTCGCCCGGGGTCATGGAGCGGATGATCGCGGTGACCCGGTCGAAGTGGCTGTCGTCAAGCTCGGAGAGCTGGTCCTTCATCTGCCCCATGCCGGGCATCATGGCCAGCACGTTCGCGATCGGGCCCATCCGACGGACCGCGATGAGCTGGTCGAGGAAGTCCTCCAGGGTGAACTGCTCACCGCCCATCAGCTTGGCGGTCATCTTCTCCTTCTGATCGGTGTCGAAGGCCTGCTCGGCCTGCTCGATCAGAGTGAGGACGTCGCCCATGCCGAGGATCCGGCTGGCCATCCGGTCGGGGTGGAAGACGTCGAAGTCCTCCAGCTTCTCGCCGGTGGAGGCGAAGAGGATCGGCTGCCCGGTGACCTCCCGTACGGAGAGCGCGGCGCCACCGCGGGCGTCGCCGTCGAGCTTCGACAGCACCACGCCGGTGATGCCGACGCCGTCGCGGAACGCCTCGGCGGTCCGCACCGCGTCCTGACCGACCATCGCGTCGACGACGAAGATGACCTCGTCCGGGTCGACGGCGTCGCGGATGTCGGCGGCCTGCTGCATCATCTCGGCGTCGATACCGAGTCGGCCGGCGGTGTCGACGATGACGATGTCCCGGGCGGCCCGCTTGGCGTGCTCGATCGAGGCCCGGGCGACCTGCACCGGGTCGCCGACGCCATTGCCGGGCTCCGGGGCGTACACCTCGACGCCGGCGCGGCCACCGAGCACCTGGAGCTGCCCGACGGCGTTGGGGCGCTGCAGGTCGGCGGCGACCAGCAGCGGTTGGTGGCCCTGGGCCTTGAGCCAGCGGGCCAGCTTGCCGGCGAGGGTGGTCTTACCGGAACCCTGGAGGCCGGCGAGCATGATCACGGTCGGCGGCTGCTTGGCGAACTGGAGCCGCCGCCCCTCGCCGCCGAGGACGTTGACCAGCTCCTCGTTGACGATCTTGATGATCATCTGCGCGGGGTTGAGCGCCTGGGAGACCTCGGCCCCCCGCGCACGTTTCTTGAGGTTCGCGATGAAGCCCTTGACCACCGGCAGGGCGACGTCGGCCTCCAGCAGCGCCATCCGGATCTCGCGCGCGGTGGCGTCGATGTCGGCGTCGGTGAGCCGGCCCTTGCCGCGGAGCTTGGTGAAGATCCCGGACAGGCGGTCACTCAAGGTGTCAAACACACGAACATCCCGTTTGTCAGTTTTTCGGCGGGTACAAGTCAGCTGGCGCGCACAAGGCCGGCCATCCGCAAGGGTAACCGTCCCACCTCGCCGATGCTTCCCGCCGGCCCAGCCGCGCCCGGCTAGCCACAGGACCGAGCGAACCGTCAACGGCCTCCGCCGACCAGGACCTCACGGATCGTCCGCAGAAAATCTTGAACTCGAGCCACAGCTGTGGCAGTTCGTCGAGCGAGGTGCGGCGCAGGAATCGCCCGACCGGTATATGCCGCAGGATCGATGTCCGCGCAGCTAGTCGTCCGTGGGCGATTCGACACCGGCGGCTCGACAGATCCGCCGCACCGTCTCCCGGTTGTAACCAGTCACCTTGACGATCGTCGTCTGTCGCACGCCATCACGGGCGGCGCGGACGATGGCCTCCGCCAGCCGGCCCCGAGCCGGTCGAAGCGGTACCACTCCATGAACAGCCCGCGTGGGTCGCCGTGTTGCTGTGGGGTGATCTCCCAAGCTCCCCGTCGATGCTCAGCGGGCGGATCTTCATCGGCGCACGTTCCAGCCGTGCTGCTGCTCGGCGAGCAGGCCGAGCAGGTAGGTGCCGTATCCGCTTTTGGTCAGCGGCTCAGCCAACGTACGCAGTTGCTCGTCGTCGATCAGGCCGGCCCGCCATACCACCTCTTCGATGCACCCGATCTTCATGCCTTGGCGTTCCTCGATGACCCGAACGAACTCGGCGGCCTGCATCATCGAGGTGAAGGTGCCGGTGTCCAGCCAGGCGGTGCCCCGGTCCAGCACCGCCACGGAAAGCTCGCCCCACTCGCGGTAAATCTCGTTGACCGCGGTGATCTCCAACTCCCCCCGGGCACTGGGGGTTAGCTTGCGGGCGATATCGACCACCCGGTTGTCGTAGAAGTACAGCCCGGGCACCGCGTACCGGGACTTGGGGCGGGCGGGCTTCTCCTCGATCGACAGCACCCGACCGGCCGCGTCGAAGTCGACCACGCCATACGCCTGCGGGTCGGCCACTGGGTACGCGAAAACCCGGCCACCGACAGGGTCGCCGTTGGCGGCGAGCTGCCGGCCGAGGCCGACGCCGTAGAAGATGTTGTCGCCGAGGATCAGTGCCACCGAATCGGCGCCGATAAAGTCCGCACCCAGCAAGAACGCCTGCGCGATGCCCTCTGGGCGGCCTGCGTGATGTACTCCAACCGCAGGCCCCACTGGCTGCCATCACCAAGCAGCCGCTGGAACTGGGCCTGGTCCTCCGGCGTGGTGATCACCAGGATCTCCCGCACGCCCGCCATAACGAGGGTGGAGAGCGGGTAGTAGATCATTGGCTTGTCGAAGACCGGCATCAGCTGCTTGGAGACCGCATGCGTGATCGGCCAGAGCCGGGAACCGGTGCCACCAGCAAGAAGGATTCCATGCACCCGGGGAGACTACCTGCACCGACGCGAGCCCGAGACCGCGGTCGTCTCTTCGGCTGTCCTGGCGCTTCGCGTACACTCCTCGACCTGTGAGGATTCTCGTTACCGGCGGAGCCGGATTCATCGGGTCCGAGTACGTGCGCATGCTGTTGAAGGCGCCGGACAGCACCAGTCCGGGGGACCCGCAGCTCGAGCCGACCGCGATCACGGTGCTCGACAAGCTGACCTACTCCGGAAACCTGCAGAACCTCGCACCCGTGCGTGACGATCCACGGCTGCGGTTCATGCAGGGTGACATCTGCGACGCCGCCCTCGTCGATGAGGTGGTCCCCGGTCACGACGCGATCGTGCATTTCGCCGCCGAGTCTCACGTGGATCGCTCCATCGCCGGCGCGGCCCCGTTCGTCACCACGAACGTGCTCGGCACCCAGACGCTGCTGGACGCTGCGCTGCGGCACGGAACGCACCGGTTCGTGCACGTCTCCACCGACGAGGTGTACGGGTCCATCGCCGAAGGCTCCTGGACAGAGGACTGGCCGCTGTCGCCGAACTCGCCGTACTCGGCCTCCAAGGCCGGCTCGGACCTGCTCGCACTGGCCTACCACCGCACCCACGGCATGGACGTCGTGGTCACCCGATGCTCGAACAACTACGGGCCCTACCAGTTCCCCGAGAAAGTCATCCCGCTGTTCGTCACCAACCTGCTCGACGGCGGCACCGTGCCGCTCTACGGCGACGGCGGCAACATCCGGGACTGGCTGCACGTGCACGACCACTGCCGGGGCATCGCGATGGTCCAGGAGAAAGGCCGCGCCGGCGAGGTCTACAACATCGGCGGCGGCACCGAGCTGACCAACAAGGAGCTCACCGGCCGGCTGCTCGAGGCCTGCGACGCCGGGTGGGACAGGGTCGTGCCGGTCGCCGACCGCAAGGGCCACGACCGCCGCTACTCACTCGACATCAGCAAGATCAGCAGTGAGCTGGGGTACGCGCCGAGCATCGACCTGGAGCAGGGCCTCGCCGAGACGGTGCAGTGGTACCGGGACAACCGGGCTTTGTGGGAGCCGCTGAAAGCACGTATCGCGCCGGCCGTCGCCGGATGATGCTGAGCCGGGACCTGCTGACCGTTCTGCACCCCCGAAGCGACCTGTCGGTGACGACCACGACACGCGCCGAACTCGGCATCACTGACCTGGACGCGGTGCGAGCCGCGGTCGCCGGGCACGACGTCGTGATCAACACCGCCGCGTGGACCGACGTGGACGGGGCCGAGGCTCAGGAGGAGGCCGCCACAACCGTCAACGGGAACGCCGTCGGCCACCTGGCCCGAGCATGCGCCGCGGCCGGAGCGCGGATGATCCACATATCCACCGACTACGTCTTCCCCGGCAACGCCACCGAACCGTACCCGGCGGACGCCGCCACATCCCCCGTCAACGCGTACGGGCGCAGCAAACTCGCCGGGGAACTCGCCGTGGCCGAGCTTCTCCCCCACACCGGTTACGTCGTGCGCACCGCCTGGCTCTACGGTGAACACGAACGGCATTCGACGCGCCGCCCGCGCAGACCAGGACGATCCGCGCCCGCTCCACCTGTCTCGCTGACACCGATCCGCCAGCCCACCGCGACAACTCGGCACGCTCCTCACCGGACAGAACGATCTCCCCAGCACGCGGACCAGAAGGCGACATGAAAACAGTCTACCTATTTAAGCTCGATATTTCAGGCGCAGGACACTAGGAGCCCCCGCCGCTTACTTCTTCGGTGTCGGCCACCGGCGTCAAATAGGACTACCGAGTGCCCGCGACGGAGACCGAGGAACCGCTCGAGGCGCTTCTGGATCCGTTGACGGGAGAGGCGCCGACGACGTACGGGCCATAAACATCGACATTGCGGCCAGCAGCATCACGTTGCGGTGGGGATGCGGGTCGGCCCCACTTGTGATCCGATCAGAGCTGCCGCCCGGCGGTGCCGTCGGCCAGCCGGTGGCAGGCCCAGCAGGAATTCGGGGAACATCCGGTAAAAGGTCATGGCGCTCCTGACTTCCAAGGTGTGCGCCCTAGACCATCGAAACGAGTTGGTAGCGCGGGCCCAATGGTGCTTCCACTGGACGTCGCCGAGCAGTGCGACGGGGTGCCTCTGGCGCCAGGCGCGCAGGCCGAGCTCGTGGTCTTCGTAATAAAGAAAGAACCGCTCACTCCACGCGCCGAGTTCGATGAAGTCGTTTCTCCGCGCCGCAACCGCCGCGCCCATCACCCATGCAGTCCATATGGCCTCGCCAGGTTGAGCTGTCCGGCGATACGAGGCGTGTAGCCGCGACAGGGGCCAAAACTTCCGGTTTCCGAGCTTAGCGGTGGCGTACGGGAAGCCACGGCCGTTTGGCTGCAGTGCGCCCGTTGGAGACAGCAGCTGGGGGGCGACTAGCCCACCGTGCACGTCCAGATGCGCCTGTAGCGCATCGAGGCCATCGTGTGCTACCTCGAGGTCCGGGTTGGCGAACAAGATGTACTCACTCGTCGAGTAGCGTAGTCCCACGTTATTCGCCCTAGAAAATCCGACGTTCGCCGGAAGGCGTACGACACGGGCGCCCAGCTCCTCCGCGACGTTCGGCGATGCATCGGTCGAGCAGTTGTCGACAACAATCCAGTCGTACGGCTTGGCCGAGTCGCTCCAGCACTGGCGCAACGTATTAGCAGAGTTGTACGTAACGGTCACGACACTCCACCGGCGTTCACTCATAGTGGTCTCCGAACTCGCAGGTAGTCGATGAGGGATAAAATTCCAAAGCGTTTGCCCCGCCATTCTCGACGCGCCATCGGCCCTTCGAGCAGGCCGCGGCCAACGCCGCGGAGAAACGGACGTAACAGACCCTGACGTGCCCGCCGGATCGCTAAAAGGAAATGCGCAGCTGCAATGAACGTAGCCGATACGAGCAGTAGCGGCCAAGAGAGCGTCCGGGCCGCCACAAGGATCCGGTTCCTGCCTAGCAGGAAGGCGCGAAAATCAAGAAGGCCGGTTTCGCTGTCGACACTATGGCCTACCTTGTGGGGCAGTGCTAGGGCGAGGGTTCGTGTACGGATCCCGGATGCGTAGAGCCGGTAGGCCAAGTCCGCGTCCTCGCCCCACGCAAACAGATGGTCGTAGAATCCACCGAACTGGCGGAAGAGCCCGGTTGGAAAGACTGCCGCCCCTCCTGAGGGACCCAGCGGGCCGCGCGTTGCTTCGACGGGCTGGTCGACAAAGAGACCGATCGGGCTTAGGTCAATGCCAACAAACTGGCGACCGTGCATGAAAAGGCCGACCGCGATCGGAACGTCAGGGGCATCGATGATGGCGGCGTGGATTCTGACAAGAGAGTCCTCATTGAGCCACACATCCGGGTTCAAAAAAAGGACGTGACTAGTCGACGCCGCCGCAACAGCCATATTGCAACTTGTGGCAAAACCAGGATTGGACGAATCTGGGATGTAGACGTAACGGTCCGCGTCGAGGCAACTTTCGATGAACTTTTCACAGCCGTCCCCTGGCCTGTTGTCGGCGAAGATGAATTTCACCGGCAGGTTATTGGCGCTGTGCACCCAGGTGGGCAGCGTCTCTGCGAGGATTTCGCTCGACCGGTATAGCACGGTGATGACGGTAAGGCCCGACACCGGCTGGCTTTTGGTTTCGTCATTCACCTTTTGAGCCTCTCCCCAATCTGTGCAATACCCAGAGGCCGGGAATCAGACTCAGCCACGTGGGATAGATGAACGGGTATAGCTCGTAGATACCGAAAGCGGCGAAATAGACGATAAGGCCGCGCGCTAGGTGCTGGGCTGGGCCCAACGTGAACTCAAGCCGACGTTCAGCAAGCCCGACACACAGGCCCAATATCACGAGAAAGATTGCAGCTCCGACCGGACCATAGTCGAGCAGGGGTATGGCCACAAAGGTTGCTGTGTTCATGTAGTAGGGCCAACTGAGCTGCGATGTTATGCCATAGAGGTCGACGTCGCCGAACACCGGCTGAACAAGTGACCCCAGGAATGTCAATGAATAGGCGCCATGCGCCCAGGCCAGGCTCTCACGTTGCGCCCAAAGTCTACCGAACGTCTCTCCAGAGGAGCTGAGCGACAGGTCCAAAGAACCGGCGCTGGCAGTGAGGGCACTTCCGCCATACCGGGCGCGAAATTCGGTCTCAAATGCACCGGTACCCGCGAGCGTGCGTTGTCCCCCCAGAAACACGATGGTGCCGATCACGGCGATGCCGACAAGGGTCACCACAGAACTCTTGGCGAACGACCTCGACGTGCGCCGTTGCGGGCGCCGGACCGACAAGGAGGCGATGAGCCCGGGCACGACGCCGACGAGTACCGAGTTCCTACTGCCGCCGAGCGCCGCACCAAGAATAAAGATGAAGGTGAAAGCGTAGTAGAGGGCCCGTCCCCGTCCGCCGAGCGTCAGGGCACGCAGCAACGAAATGGATACGCCTAGCGTCCACGCCTCAGACAGTAGGCCGACGAGGATGTTGGACTGCTCCCGCTGTGCTTGCCGCGCTACATCCGGATTCTCGGCAAAGAGCGCAGGAACCGAACCTCGGAACCGGATTACTGTTGCCAGCACGGCGACGGCTAGCAGTACTAGTAGATACATCCTCAGTCGCTGATCTGAGGGCCAGCGCAATTCGGGTCGGGCTAGGGCAGAGGGAGCACCCGCCGCCCTTGCGAGTTGTCGGCCAAGTGCCCAAGCACCAAGGAAGGCGGCGGCGTAACCGGCTAGGACGGGAACTGCCGCCCTACCGGCCGACGAGTCGTAAGGGCCAGGAAAGACCAGCATGGCGATTAAGGCCAATGCCCAGACGGCTGCGCAGGCGGCCAGCCATCTCATACTTGCGTGCCAAGCGACCAAGGCCGCGACGGCTAAGCCGAGCGAGAGGCCGAGCGGCGCGTCCGAAGTGACGCTCCAACAAACGAGGATCAGGCATGCGCCACCGGAAATGAGCGTTGCGGTAGCCCAAAGTCGCTGCTCATTTCGTCTCATAGCCGACTGACTGGTATAGTTCGCGCCAGCTCTGTACGCATCGAGCGAAGGAGAACTCCTCCGCGTATTCGCGGGCAACCCTGCGCCGCTGTTCGAGGGAAACCGGGCTCGAAGTCGCTCTCTCAATGGCCGCAGCCATTGCACCCGGAGTTAGCTCTGCCTGGTATGCGAGGGAGCCGTCACCTCGCCGCGTGACCTCTGGCAGGCCGCCGACGCCGGAATGCACGACGGGCACGCCCAGTGACATGGCCTCCAACGCGCTTCGACCAAACGCCTCTACCCGCGACGGCACGAGAAGGCAATCGACCTCCTGCAGGAAGGCCGCCGAGTCGACACGCCCGAGCAACCGCACATTCGGAAGGTTCGATACCGGCGTTGATCCGCTACCCGCGATCAAGAACTCGGCGTCGGGCAGTGCCGATGCGATCTCGGATAGGAGGTCAGCGCCTTTCTCCTTTTCGATCCGGCCTAGATAGCCCACGCGGACGGGGCTAGACGGAGACAAGCTGCGTCTGTCGTCGACTCTGGGCCATTTGGCGGGAAGCGGATTCGTGATGATGTGGACGTTCTCGACGCGCCCCCGCATTCGCAACTCCTCGGCTTCAAACCCAGAAACCGCGACAGTCGCATGCGGCCGGAGCCGGCGAAGGACCAGGTCCGCCGTGATGTTGGCCTGCACTGCAGCCTTCTGCCGCAGCGACTCGGCCGCCTCCCGGTACTGCCACAGGCTGTTGTGCAGGGCGACCACCAGCGGCGTCCGGCGGCCCGCGACGCCGAGCCCCGCCCGGACGTGCATCGCGGCGGATAGCAGGTGTGCGCTGACTACGTCCGGACGCAATTCGTCGACGAGCCGCCGGATGTCGCGCGCATAGCTGAGGTCGATTCGCCGGTCCGCGCCGAGTGCGATCCACCGCACCCCCGACTCGCGAAGCGACGCCGCGACCTCGTCGTCCGGCGTGGCCGCGACCACGTCGACGCCTTGCTGCGCCAATGCCGGAAGCATTTCGATGAGGAACCGTTCGGCGCCCCCGAGTTGCCGGCGCCCCGACCCGCCGGTGGTGCAGACGAACAGGACCCTCATCGGGCACTCATTCCTTCGAGGGCACCGCGCGCTACCGCCCGTCGGGTGACGCCGCCACCGACCGCAGCCCTCAGAAGCACCCCAAGGACATACGCCGAGCAGGCGATGTTTCCGCGCCAGCCGGCTAGTTCGCGGCTGGCGCGGATGAACTCGCGGGTTTGCCGGCGGGAAATTTCCTCCGCCGGCCATCGGCGCTTGGCGCTCGCGTCGTCCTCGTGCATTACCACGGCTTCTGGCACGTAGGCGAGGCTCAGGCCTAGCTTGCGGACCGCCCAGCAGAGCCGCAGGTCCTCGGAGTAGAAGAACGAAGACTCGTCCACGCCGCCGATCTTGTCCAGCGTCTCGCGACGGATCGCGACGAATGGCCCGGAGAGCCAGTCGCCCTGCTCCGGCGTCGACACGATCCTTAGCCGGGGAAACACCACGCTCAGACCGGTGGCGTGCACAATTCCGGTGCGCACCGTCAGAAACCGCCCAGCGGCGGTCTGGTCCGCCCCGGCCGCGTCCAAGACCCTCGGGAACGCCGCGCCCACCGCCGGATCATCGAGCCGCCCTAGCAACCGCTCGATGGCCTGCGGCTGCACGACGATGTCATTGTTCGACAGAATAACGCGCGACCGGGTGGCGTGCCGCACGCCGAGGTTCATGCCCTTGGCAAAGCCCAGGTTGACCTCGGACCGGACGTACCTTGCCCCTGTCTCGTGGCACATAGCGCGCAGTGCAGCACTGATTTCCGCGGCGCTGCCATTGTCCACCACGATGACTTCCGCGCTGGCGGGCAGCGACCGCACGCAGCCGTTGGTTCGCTCGAAGTCTTCCCAGGCCAATACGATGATTGAGATGTCCACCTATGCCGTCCGATTGAGGAGAAGTTGTGGAGTGCGCTGCAGGCTCTGCTTGGTTCGGAACGCGTACACCCCGTACGCGACCGACGCTGCTGCGGCCGAGCCGAACGCGCCAGCCAAAGGGATGAGGAGGAAGTACAGCGTGACCGACACCAACATGGTTATAAGGGCCACGGTCGTGGTTGCCTGCTCCCCGCTCCGCTTCAGCAGAGCGGCGCTCCAGATCTTGCCGGCCGACAGGGCGAGGGTCCCCGGCAGCAGGAGCAGGCCGAATATCCAGGCCTGGTTGTACTCGGGCGCCAGTACACCCAGTCCGGCCAGCCCGACAACGGCTAGGCTGGCCACCGGGAGTGCCGCCTTGACGACCGCGCCGCTCTCGTCCCGCAGCGTCTCGGGATCCCGCTCGGCGAGGATGCGCTGCGATTTCACCACGGCGCCAGCCTGGGCGAACTCTAACGCCGCCACTGCCAGGGCGTAGACGCCGAGCGTCCCGGCGCCGGCGAACCGGGCCACCAGGATTTGGCTCAGGCGGTACGTCAGCATCTGCGCGCAAACCCCGATGTGCAGCCGTCCCGCGGCGACGAGGTCGGCGAGGTACTCCGAACGGCTGGCCGTCGCCGCTGGGATGGGCCGGGCCCGCCAAGCCCAGATCAACACGACGACGCTCAGGATCACGGCGGATGCCACCTGGACGCCGAGCCACACCTCGCTCCAGAGGCTACCGTCCAACTGTCTGCGCAAGTAAAGGATGGCGTATCCGCGACCAGGACAGCGCCACCGGCCGCCCGCATCGAGTAGACGAGCCAGAACCTCTTGAGCCGCAGGGCGAGCGAGGAAAAGGCGTTGAAGACAGTCAGCCCGCATGCAGCCCCGACGCCGACGGCGTAGCTGCCGATGCCGGCCGCCGCGGTGAGTATCGCGGCCGCCGCAGTCGACAGGCCCAGGGCAGCGACGAGGATGCCGAGGGTCCAGAAGCGGCCTCGGGAAACGACCCAACCGGCTGGCCGGGACAGCAGGAAGGTGTCGATGGAGAGGCCGCCGAGAGCCGCGCCGAGCGTGGCGCTCACCATGTTGGCGGCGAGTTCGCCGCGCTCCGCCGCCGGCAGCGTGACCGAAACCAGCGCCGCAAACCCGGTCAGGCCGAGGGCAGCAATGTAAAGGCGTTCGGGCGAGGCGACCCGTCGGTCGCGAACTAGCACGGGAAGGTGCCTTGAGTTGTAACGCTTCGCCACGACTTCATACCTTTGCGCGGGCACGGCGTGACGTAGGCGAAGCGTGGTACTTCGAGTACGTCGTCTCCTTCGGCCGCTTAACGCGGTTCGCGACGACCCCGAGCACGGTTGCATTGACCGAGCGGAGGGTCTCGATGGCACTTGCGAGCTGGTCGGTCCGGGTTCGTCCGACGCGGGTGACCACCACGGCCCCATCCGTAGCTTGGGCAATAATGGCCGCATCAGTCACTGGAAGCAGCGGCGGCGAATCGAAGACAACAATCATCCCCGACGCCTGGAGGGATTCGATAATATTTTTCAACCGAGCAGATCCGAGTAGCTCGCTCGGGTTGGGTGGCTTCGGGCCAGCCGCGAGGATGTAAAGCGGCAGGTCTGGCCGCCAATGTTGTAGAGCGTTGTTGACCGGTACATCACCAAGCAATACGCTGGTCAACCCAAACGCGTTGGAAAGAGCGAAGGCATCAGCGACGCCGGGTACACGCAAGTCAGCGTCGATGAGTACGACGGGCTGACCGGATTGCGCCAGTGAGATGGCCAGGTTTGCCGCCGTCGTGGTCTTGCCCTCGTCTGGAAGAGACCCAGTCACGACAAAGCTGCGAAGCTGCCGGTCGACTGACAGGAAACGGATGCTCGTGCGCAGTTGCCGGAACTCCTCAGCGCGCGCAGAGGGCAGTTCATCAATCATCAGCTTGCTGTTCAGCTTTGGCTCGTCAGCGATCGCACCAAGGACAGGCACTCCGGCGACCTCAGCGGCGACCTTCGTGCTCCGGATCGTTCGGTCAAAGGTATCCCGCAACAGGGCAGTGCCTGCACCGAGTGAGAAACCCATGAAAAGACCCAAGGCAACATTAAGGGTTCTTCGCGGCGACGCCGGCGTACTCGGCACGTCAGCCCATCGAGTAACTGTGAGCTTGACGGGTGACACGGTTGGCTTGCCAGCATTACCGGGCGGGCCCTCGATTGCATCGACAATCATGGGAAGCTGTCTAGCCACTTCATCGGCGATGGCGCGGGCGCGCTCCGGGGATGTGTCGGTCACTGTGATATCGAGAAGTACGGTGTTAAGCGGTGTTGCCGCAGTGATGTTTCTGCTTAGCGCGTCTGGCGTATATGGCAACTGCAGGCTATCCACTACAGCTTTAGTAACTAGCGTGCTATTTACAATATCCGCATAAGATCGGACGCGTTGCTGAGTAAATACTCCGCCCTGATTCAACTGCGCAAGGTCGTCTGCGCTGCTTGCGCGAATAGACACAAAGAGTTGGATATTCGCTTTGTAGGTCGGTGTCTGCGTCCAGGTATAGACGAGAGCCAGAAGTACCCCCGCCGCCGTAGCGACAAGTACAAGGATCTTCCGTTCGCTAACTGCACGAAGATACTGCGTAAGCATCATCAGATGGACGCCTCACCGACCGGATAAGTGTGCCTGGCAAGGCGAGTGAGACTCTCGCCCGTTCCAGTTCTGCGCTTGCCGTAAGCACACCTTCCTCCGAGTATTCGCACTAGGCAGTTCTCCAGGCAATCATGTCGACCGGTTGAGGGTACCGAGCGGCTGGAACGATTCCAACGAGTGCAACGGGAAGGTACACAAGCACCTCTGGTCCTGTCCGATTGGGGTTCGGGCGTGGTCGATTCGACTAGCCTAGAGAGCACACGAAGATCGTGCATTGGCGAATCGCCGCTCCTAAGGCCGGCGCTACATTCCCGATACGGGCGGGGGGAGTGCACCCCGAATCCTCCAGTCCTAGCGGCTAACGCCCCACTCGTTCTGCCCTCAGCGCGTGAGTCAGCACACGACGATACCGCCGGTCGTCGGGCAGGGGCAGAGAGTCGCAAATTCGGAAAACCCTGTCAATAGTGGCGGAGGCCTCTCTTAAGAACTTTCAAATCCATCCAAAAAGGGCATAATGGCCCAGCTTGCTTGCTAATGTGTCGTGCTATATCCTTTTTGCGGGGTAACGGCAGGGCGAATCCGTGAGGCGAATAATGGCCGACCGGGCCTGCGATGACGGCCGACACGATGACCTTGGGTAGCCCGGCAGATGGGTGTCGACAGAAACTCGGTCAGCTCGGGGCGGCAGGCCTTGAGGAAGACTCCGAGTTGCCGGTTCGATGACCAGGTTTTCCGCTGTGCACGATCAACCGGACGGCACCCAGAGTGCCGCCACCGTCACATGGGTCTGGGAACGGCGCCCCCGTTCCGCCAGTCGGCTGTCCTGGTTACGGCAGGCACGAACGCCAACGGGAGTTGCGACTTAGAGGTCACTTTTCGGTCTCCGGGGGTGGTCGACGGTGTGGTGCCATCGGACGCGGAGTCTCGGCTTGCGGGTGCCGTGTCGGCACAGACCTTCGCGAGGCTCGAGAGGTAATCGTTCGCCCTGGTAGCGGCGCGAGCGCAACTCGTGACCGACGGTTCAGTGGGCGCGCGGGTCCCCACCCCTCCGTGGAACGAGACAGATACCTGACAGACTCACCGTGGCAGCTACTTTTAGCGATCACTCCACTACCGACGGAAGTGGGTCTGCGCCCGCCCACGAGGCGCGTCGACGGCCGTCTCACCGGCCGATGGGTATCCTTTCATCAGTTGACGGCGCAAATATGGGGGAAGATCTGCGGTGGGGGGCGTCCTGCACGTCTGCACGGGCAACCAGGCGCGGTCCCCTATTGCCGAACGGTTGATGGAGGCCAGCCTCTGGGACCGTTTCGGCGAGATAGCCGACTCCATTTTCGTGACGAGCGCCGGCACGCAGGGCCCGGCCGACCGACCGATACAGCCGCTGGCGGCGGCAGAGCTGAAACGCCGCGGCATCTCCTCAGACGGCTTCGTCTCCCAACTGCTCGACCTGAAGGCGGCGGAGCGCGCCCACCTCGTGCTCACCGCGACCCGGCAGCAACGGGACGAGATCGTCGCGCAATTGCCGTCCGCCCTGCGGCACACCTTCACCTTGCGGGAACTCGCCTGGCTGGTAGGCGGCCTACGACCCGATGAGGTGCCCGGCCGCTACCCGGTCGAGCGCCTTGCCAACCTGGCGCGAGTGACGAGGCGCCGGCGGGGCTACCTGCAACCGCTCGCTCCCGAGCAGTACGACGTAGCGGACCCCATGGGCGGCACGAGACAGGACTACCGCATCGCCGCTGCCCAGATCGAAGAGGCCACCGAGGCGATCCTAGGCGTCCTGTGAGTCTACAGCCGGACTCGGGTTAGGCGGCGTGGGACCGCCTGCAAGGACGTAGAGCGGTAGATCCGCCTCCCTTGCTGAGGTGCCCGATTCGCCTGCATCTCGCCGAGCAGCACACTCGTCAATCCACTCCCTTCGAAAGGGCGAAGACATCGGCGACCTCGGCCTTCGGAGATCGGCATCCGCCTCCGTCCCCGGCGATCTTGGTCATACCTCACTGGCGCACCGATTGAAAGAGACCAAGATGTGGCGCGCAGGGCGATGGCCGCTACGGTCGAGGCGGTCTATTAGATGCGGTGACGTAGGCGTGTCAATCAGCGATCAATGATGCTCGAATTCGTACACATGAAAAGAAATAGGACGTATAGGCAGGGACGCCGAACCCCGAGCGATAGTTGCTAGTCTTTCCACCTTACAAACTGTTGCCGTAGCTGGGCCATGTCGACCGGGATGGGGCTCACGAAGCCCGGCGAGACTGAGGGACGAGATGTCTTACGTGTCCACCACACCTGCGCCGGCCGCACCCAGAGATCATCGCGCCAGACGCTTCCGCTCGCTGCCAGGCTGGAAGAAGGCGCTCATAATCCTGCTCGCCCTAGTGCTGGTAGGCGGCATCTGCGGCGGCATCGGGGCGTTGGCGCTGGTCAACCGCTATGAGAGCAAGGCCCAGCACGAGGACCTGCTCGGCCCGGCCGCCCAGCCCAAGGACGAGAAGCGCTGGAAGTCGGGGCCTCTTGACCTGTTGCTGCTTGGGTCCGACTCCCGGGAGGGTGAACCAGACGAGGGGAGACTCGCCGGTCAACGGTCGGACACGATCATGCTGGTGCACTTCAGCAAGAACCTTGATCACGCCACCATCGTCTCGATCCCGCGGGACAGCTACGTCTACGTGCCTGCCGCAGGGAGCTGGAACGGCGGCATGAACAAGCTCAACGCGGCATTCGCCTTCGGCGGTGCCCCGCACGCGGCGAAGACCATCACCCGCCTGACCGGCGTGAAGTTCGACGGCGCCCTGATCGCCAACTTCGCCAGCATCAACAAGATGGTCGACGCGGTCGACGGCGTGCGGGTCTGCATCCCCTACACCGTCAAGTCGACGTTCTCGGACAAGGTTTGGGAGAAGGGCTGTCACGAGTTCCACGGCGTGGAGGCCGAAGAGTTCATGCGCCAGCGCAAGGCCGTGCCCGGCGGCGACTTCGGGCGCATCCACGATCAGCAGCTGGTCGTCAAGGCCATCGCGGAGAAGGTGTCCGCCGATGGCATGCTGACGAACCCGCTGGAGCTCGACAAGCTTCTGGTGACGGCCGCCGAGGCACTGACGATCGACAAGAGCCTCGATCTCAAGGAGTTGGCTCTGACTGCCAAGGGCATCAAGCCCGCGAACATCAAGTTCGCCACCGTGCCGTACACGAGCGCCAGCCTGAAGACGCACGCCGGCTCGGCGGTCAAGCTCGATGACGCCAAGGCGAAGGAGATGTTCGCCGCCGTGCGCGACGACACCATCCAGGAGTGGCTGGCCGCCCACCCGCAGAAGGTGCCCGGTAGCTGAGCCCGGCGCAGCCAGGTGACGTGCTCCCAAAGCGTCTGCGCGCCACCGAACGCGAAGCACCCCTCCCCGGTTACTTGGGGAGGGGCGCTTTCGTGCGTCTGCGGTCGGTCAGGCCCGCTCGGCGGCTTGGGCGACGAAGGTGCGCCACGCGGCCGGCGTGAAGGTCAGCACCGGGCCGGACGGGTCCTTCGAGTCCCGGACGCCGACCACTCCGGGGAGGTTGTCAGCGACTTCGACGCACGCCCCGCCGTTGGTAGAAGAGCGGGACGACTTCCGCCACTGAGCACCGGTCATGTCCATGTCTTTGCCGCTTCCTGTAGTACGTCGAGGGTTAGTCCGAGCGGAAGGGCCTCGCCCCGAACCGCGTCCCACGACAGTCCGAGGCTAGCAACCCCGTCGGGCTGCTCCACGATCTGCGCCGCTAGCTGATTGTCCACGTAACCCGCGCGGGAGCCGTCCGGCAGGTCCGCCAGGATGAACGCCCCGGCGAGACCCGAGTAAATGCCAGCGGACGTGGGAACGATGTGCAACTGGATATGCGGCTGCTGAGCGCAGGCCATGAGGTGTTCGAGCTGTTCGGCCATCACATCCGAACCGCCGCAGGCGCGCCGGACGACCATCTCGTCCAGGACCACGAAGAGTTGCGGAGCAGGGTCGCGGGAGAGCACTGCCTGCCGTTCCATCCGTGCCGCGACCCGTTGGTCAAGCTGTGAGGTAGGCACCCGGGCTGCGCGGAAGGTGGCACGGGCGTAGCCCTCGGTCTGCAGGAGGCCGGGGACGAAGGCGTGTTCGTACCATCGCAGCGCAATCGCCTCGCGCTCTATCTCGATCCACTCCCGAAGCCACACCGGGGCGGCGTCACCCTTGACCAGCTCGTCCCAGAGAGTCGCAAAGTAGCCGTCCGTGGCCAACGCCTCATCGACGGCTGTCAGGTAGGACAGGGTGGGTGGTTTGCACCCGGTCTCGATCGCGCTCACCTGCGAGTCCGAGCAGAAGACCCGCTCGCCGAGCTGGGCTTGCGTCAGCCCGGCGGCCGTACGGCGTCGCCGTAGCTCACGAAGAAGGTACTCAGACGGCGAGATTCCCACGGCTTCCACGCCCTTCCACAACTGTCCCCCCGGTTCCCCACCGGCCCGGAACTGGCCCTTGCGCTCCGCAATCAACGAGTGGCTATTCCGACCCTATGGGGCCTGCGTCCAAGGTGGAAGGAGAGACGGCGCGGCTGGTGGAGGCACCCGAAGCCCGGCAGTTGCGCCAGTCGTGGGGCCGCTCGGCGGGATGGCTGGGCGGCCCCTTCCAGACAGCTGAGGAGGTCCATGTGCGTTTCCTGTTCTGGCGCTGCAGGCCCGCTCCCACCCCGCCCCCGCTCCCGCGCCGACTGCCGCCGAACGAGCGCCCGAGCTGGGCGACCCAACCGACCGAGGTGTTCCCGACGAACGGTCCGGGCCGCGCCGGCAACCCGACCCCGGCGCAGCGCTGGCGAGCCGGCGGGTGGCGGAACAACGGAGGCCCGAGGTGACCCGCGCATCCCGTCCGCACCTGCCGATGCGTCCGCTGTGGCGCTGCCGCGCGTGCGGCGCGGAGTGGCCCTGCCAGCCCGCCCGGCTGGCGCTGCTGGTCGAGTACCGCAACGACCGTACGGCCCTGCTGATCTATCTGGGCACGCTCATGGCCGAGGCCGGGGCGCAGCTCTCGCAGCTCAACGGACACGCTCGACCCGAGAACCTGACCGAGCGCTTCCTGACCTGGGCCCGCGCCCGATAGTTGGCACCGTCACGAGGCCACCAGCCCCGACTGGTAGGCGAAGACCACCAGTTGGGCCCGGTCCCGGGCGCCCAGCTTCACCATCGCCCGGCTGACGTGGGTACGCGCGGTGGCCGGGCTCACCACCAGCCGGTCGGCGATCTCGACGTTGCTCAGCCCCTCGCCGACCAGCCCCACCACCTCCCGCTCGCGGTCGGTGAGCGTGCCCAGCCGGGGGGTGCGGTCGGGGCACCCGGGCCGGCCGGGCCAGCCGCTCGCGCAGCTGCGGGAGCTGGGCCAGCCCCGGAGCCGGCGACCGTTCGTCGGCGGCCTCGTCCCGCCGGACCACGGTGAGCGTGACCCGCAGCTCGTCCAGGGCCTCCTTGCTGGTCCGGCTGATCGCGGTCAACGCGGTCTCGGCCTGCTCCGGCCGCTTCGCCAGCAGGTGCAGGGCGATCTCCGCCTGCAGGTGGATGGCGGCGAGCCCGTGCCCGACCACGTCGTGCACCTCCCGGGCGACCCGCAGCCGTTCCGCGTCGGCCAGCCGGCGCGCCTCGTCCACCCGGCCGCGGGCCGCGCTCTCCCGGCCCAGCCGGACGTCGTCCCCCACCGCGAACGGCACCACCACCCAGGCGGCGGCGGGCATCGCGCCGAGCAGCCCGGGTGAGCGGACCCCGACAACGTGCGCCAGCAGTGCCGCCAGCGCCACGCCGCAGGCCACCGCACCGGTCCGCAGCGGCAGGTACGCGGCGACCGTGTAGACCGCGACGACGAACGACAGCAGGATCGGCCCGTACACGTACCCGAGCACCAGGTACGCGGTGGTGGCCGCCGTGACCGTCGCCAGCGTCGCCAGCGGCCACCGCCGCCGTACCGCCAGGGCCGCCGCCACGACCAGTGGGTAGGTCGCCCGACCGGTGCCGATTCCCGCGTTGGCACCGGCCGGCCCGGGTGCCGAGCAGCCCCGCCGCGACCAGCGCCAGGGCGACGAGGCCGTCGAAGACGTCGTCCCCCCACCCGGTCCGGTTCCGGTCCACGCCGTCCCCCGTCCCCGACGGTGGCCGCGACCCCCGGCGTGTCCGCCGAGCCGCCGCCAGGTTCATGCCAGAAACCCTGCCGCCCGGCGGGTCCGCGCACGTCGCCGCGGAAGCGACTCCGGTCGTACGCCGCGGAACGTACGCCGGGGCCCGGCTACCGGCCTCCGCCGACCACGACCTCGCGGATGGTCCGCAGGACGATCTTGACGTCGAGCCAGAGCGACCAGTTCTCGATGTAGTAGTTGTCGAAGCGCGCCCGATCGGCGATCGGCGTGTCCCCCCGTAGGCCGCTGACCTGGGCCAGTCCGGTCAGCCCGGCGGGGACGCGGTGCCGCCAGGCGTAGAGGTCGTGCTCGGCGGAGAAGAGCTCCACGAAGTGGGGGCGTTCCGGGCGGGGACCGACCAGCGTCATGTCGCCGTGCAGGATGTTCCACAGCTGCGGCAACTCGTCGAGGGAGCTGCGGCGCAGGAAACGGCCGACCGGCCCAACCCGGCTGTCGTTCGCCACCGACCAGGTGGTCTGCGACTCGGTCTCGTCGACCGGGCGCATCGAGCGGAACTTCAGGACGTTGAACAGCTTGCCGTTCCGGCCGACCCGCTGCTGCCGGAACAGCACCCCCGGCCCGCCCTCGAGCCGCACCGCCAGCGCGCAGACGGCGAGCACCGGGCTGAGCAGGATGAGCGCCAGGGCACTGAAGACGATATCGGCCGCGCGCTTGAGCGCCCACTGCCAGCCGCTCAGCCGGGGTGGACGGATCCGCATGACGGGAATCGCGCCGATGTGGTCGGGCCGCGGGACCTGGGTCTGGAACTGGTGCATCCGCGGTACGACCAACGTGTCATAGGCCGACGCCATCGCCTGACGCAGGAGAGCGACGAACCGCGTCTCGGTGGTGTCCGGGTCGGCGACGATCAGCACGTCCGCGCCGCCGCGGGCCATCGCCTCGGTCAGGTGGTCCAGGTCGCCGAGGTAGGGCACGGTGTTGACGGCCGGGTCCGACCGCCGCGCGTTATCGACGAAGCCGACGACCCGCAGGCCGTACTGCGGATAGCGGGCGAGGACATGGGCCAGGTCGGCCGCGACCCGGCCACTGCCCACCAGGATCGTCCGGTGGCCGACGATGTGCCGTCGGCGGCCGAACATGATCATCGATGTCGCGATGCCACGACCCATGATCAGCAGGACGAGCGCGATGGCGGCCGCCCGCAACAGGCTGTCGAAGTTGGCGAAGCTCTCGTGCCGGATAGCGGCGATGAACGCCACGATCGCCGCCGCGACCAGGAACCAGGCGACCAGCGCGGGCAACTCGTCGAGGATGGACAGGTGCAGCCGGGACCGGTAGAAGCCACCGGTCGCCAGGCACGCGATCGCCAGCACAGCCAGGACGGCGAGGCCACGCACATGGTTCGGGTTGAAGGGTACGGGCGCCAGCAGGGCGACGACGTCCACCGGGAGCACGAGCATCCACGACCGGAGGCGGCTGGCCAAGCGCGGGGTTCGCCCCGCCGGGGCCGGCGGCGGAGCCACCGGTGAGGTCCCGGACGGCACCCAGAGTCCTGGCCCCTCCCTTCCGGCAGTCGGCTGCTCCGGCACGGAGGGCACGAACGCCGACGGAAGGTGCGACTTAGAGGTCACTTTTCGGTCTCCGGGGGTCATCGGCAGTGTGATGCCAGTCGGACGAGGAGCCTCGGCTCGATGCGGCGTCGACACAGACCGTCGCGAGGCTCGGGAGGTGATCGTTCGCCCTGGTAGCGGCGCGAGCATAACTCGCTACAGACGGGTTCGTGGGGACCGGTCCCGCCGCCCCTTGACGCGAGACAATTAGTTGACAGACCCCACCGACGGCAGCACGTTCAGCGATCAATCCACTACGGACAGAAGCGGGACATTGACCGCAAAACGCTTTTGAACGGTGGTTCTACTGGCAGATTGCGTGCAAGTCTGGGAGAAGATCTGCGGTCGGGAGGGTCCTGCATGTGGTGCACGGGCAACCACACCCCGTCACCTGTGGCCGAACGGTTGACAGAGGCCAGCCTTCAGGGCCATGCCGGCGAGATAGCCGACTCCATTTTCGTGACGAGCGCGGGCACCCAGGGGCCAGCCAGCCAATCGAAGAGGCCATAGAGACGATTCCGACCGGCGCCGAATCGCCCGACGGATATGGGCGCAGATTTCCCCAGGTAGAACGTCACCGCCCCGACCGGCAGCGCCGACTCAGTGCGCCGACTGGAGCGAGTACGAGGACATCCTCGTGACCTTGTTCAACGAGGTGTCTGTCCCCTGTCCCGGCGCGGTCCAGACGCCGGGTGACAACGGCGTGGATCTTCACCTCGCCGGCCCTGGTGCAACGCCTGGTCAGGTAGTGCATCTGCTGCCTGCCGGATCGGGAAAGACATCCATATTTGCGCAGCTTATGGCCCAGGCGCAGGGCTTTTCCGCTTCGGCCCGGACGCTGACACCCGCTGGCGTGAAAGCCGATGCCAGGAAGACGCGCGATCGGGGCCCACCAGCGCGCGAATCATCCCCTACTGACGGTTTGTCGTGTTGATGTAGTTGATTCCGTTGCTGTAGAAGCCGTCCACGGCGCGTTGCACCTGCGCCGCGCTCACCGCCTTGCCGTCCACCGCGTAGATCCAGTCGACCTGCATGTTCCAGGTTCGTTCGCCGGCGAAGGGCAGGTCAGTCAGCCAGGTGTTGAGGTGGATGCGCATGGGTTCGCGGGGGAAGGTCTTGCCGCCGCTACTGAAGATCGGTTTGCCGTCGACGGAGTACGTGACCCTACCGTCGACCGCGGTGATCATCAGGGTGTGCCACCCGGCGAGGCTTCGATTCAGGGCGCGTGTGGTGCGGTCCCCCTGTGCGGCGCTACGCCAGCTGGTGGTGTCGAGCTTGGGACCGGGGGCGCCCCAGCCGCCGTTGGGCTGGTACTCGAAGTCGAGTTCGTTGTAGCGCTCTGAGGTCGACTCCGGCGAGATCGTGCAGAAGGATTCGATGACGTGGTCGCCGTTGCGACGCCGGCGGGTTTGTCGGTGAAGTGGATCCGGGCGGCGATGGTGCCGGTGAGGAAGGTGTTGTCGATGCCGATCAGCTCGGCTTGCCGGGTGCCTTCCCGGGTGCCGTCGGTGGTGACCTGCAACTGAAGTACTTGCCCGCCCTGCGCTTTTCGGTTGGCGGGGAAGCTGATGGCGTCCGCTGACCAGGTGCTGGCGATACCGGGCCCGCCGCCGCCGGTGCGGGCCTGCCAACCGTTGGCGGTCACTGCCGGATCGGCGACGTCGGTGTAGTGGAAGTTGTCGAAGAGAGTCCCGGTCGGCGCGTTCGAGGGACCTGGAGAGACTGCCGGTGGGGCGCCCTCGGGTTCCTCTCCCCAGAGGAGAACACCGTCGACATAGCCGGTCACGCGGGTCGAGGGCGCGTAGCTGGAGAGCGCCGGATCGAACGAGCGGTCGTCGGCCTGATCCAGGTTCTTGCGGTCGAGGCGGTACAGCTGCAGCCCGATGCCCTGGCTGGTCTGGCCAGGTGCCAGGGTGCCGGCCGCGGAGGTGAAGCCGACCCGCAGGTAGTGGGTGGCGGTGGTGGCCGGTTGCGGCATCGCACTGACGACCTGGGTGACGCTCGAGCAGCGGAGTGCCGTCTGCAGGCAGTTGGCCGCGTATCCGGCACCGCCGTCGTCGCTGAAGTAGTACCGGAGCGTCACTTTGTGCAGTTCCACCGGCTGGTCTGATGTGTTGATCACTTCCAGCCACGGCCGCCCGACCGGAGCAGTGGCCGGGGTGTCCGTCCGGTACCGGACGGTCAGCGGTGAACTTCCGTCAGCGGTCCGGGCAGCGTTCGTCGTCCGCCACACGCCGTAGAGCGCAACCCCGGCGCCGAGGACCACCACCATGACCATGAGCAGGCCGAGCCAACGGTGGGAGGAACGGGAACGCGACCGGCTCATACGTGCTCCTTGACGACTCGACGCCCGGCCGGGAAGTGCTGGCAGGGGGCGTCTAGACAAACGCGCGCGTCATCCTACCGACGCCGGCCTGTGTCGTGATCCCGCAAGACGGAAGACATGCCCGGCCGGCCTCGTGGGCGGTCCCTCCGCTGCCGATCAGCCAAACGGGCAGCTGAACTGGCCCGAAAGGAGGCCCATCGAGTTGATCAGGTCGGCTATGTTTCTCCTGCTCCATGCCGCGACAGCCGGCGTGGGCAATGATCATCGAGCGGGGAACTCGTGTCACACAACATGATGGGCGAAGCGGGGCTTGAGAAGACCGCATTCCTGCAAGGTCTCCGCTGGAGACACCACGGCACTCCGAAGCCCAGCGGGCCGACGCTGCACGACATCGTCGCCATCATCCCGGCGCGCAACGAGGAAGTCGGGATCCTCACCTCCCTGAACTCCCTGGCCCGGCAGACCTGGCGCCCCGACCGGATCGTCGTGGTCGTCAACAACTCCACCGACCAGACGGAACACTTCGCCCGGCAGTTCGCCGCCGATCCGCGCACGCCGCGCACCGACGTCCTCCTGATGCGCGAGAACGAGCACAAGAAGGCCGGTGCCCTCAACTACGGCATCGCCTGGTTGAGCCAGCGGGTCGGCGGGCGGCTGGACCCGGTCCAGCACGTCCTGGTGATGGACGCCGACACGGAACTGCACCACAGTTTCATCGAACGGGCCCGCAAAGTGATCACCGCGGACCCCGAGATCGGCGGCGTCAGCGCCGTCTGTCTGGGCCGCACCGGGCTGTGGCGCAACCCCTGGCAGAGATTCCTGCTGGGCATGCAGATCATCGAGTACGGCCGCGCCGCCAACGCCCGTTTCCAGACCGACGTGCACACCATGTCGGGCGCCGGATCGTTCTACCGGGGCGTGGCCCTGCAATCGGTCATCGACAAGCGCGGCGCGGTGTTCTGGGAGGACCACCGCAACCTCGTCGAGGACTACGAGACGACGCTGACGCTCAAGGAATGCGGCTGGAAGGTGACCGCGAACCAGCTGTGCATTGCCTACACCGACCTCATGCCCACGCTGCGTGAGCTGCTGCAACAGCGCCAGCGGTGGGTTCGTGGCACGGTGGACGCCCTGCGCGCCCGTGGCTGGACCAAGTTCACCTGGCACTCGATCGCGTCGATGATCCTCGGGCTTCTCGGCGTCGTGTACCTCATCGGCTGGGGGGCCACCCAACTGGCCACCGCCGTCGCGAACGGCTTCGCGCAACAGCCCATCTTCTGGGTGCTGTTCGCGTTCTGGGTCATCTACCCCGCGGTGATGGTACGCAACCTCGGCTGGAAGGCGATGCTGGTCGAGGCCCTGCTCATTCCCGAACTGGTCTACACGGTCGTACGCATGTACTGGCTGCTGTCATCCCTCCTCAAGTCCTATTTCACGCCCGTGTCGACATGGAAGTAAGGCAGCGCCACAGGTGAACTCCCTCAAAGGCTTCGGAATCTGTTTCCTCTTGGCGGCGACCCTGGTCGCCATGCGCGAACTCGCACAGGTCGAATACGCCCTCCTCATCCTGACGGTCATCCTCATCTCCGGCTCCGTCGGCATCTACGTGGCGTCGCGTCAGCGGTACCGTAGGGACCGCCGCATCGCCGGCGACTGAGCCGTCGCTGAGCACGCGCCGCCTCAACCGAGCGCTCCAGCTCCGGTGACGGCACTCGGCCTGCTGCGGCCCTCTGGTGGCACCCCGCAGGGTGCCACCAGAGGGCCAGTACCGTCCGAGACGCAGGCCGTGACGAGCGCGCGTCATTGAGCACCGGGATGCCTAACTGCGGCTGTACCCGGACGGGGGCGCGGGGCACCAACCAACCCGGTGGATCCGGCTGGTAGAACGGTGGGAGCATGGTCACCCGGTTCGAGATAGAGGGATGACGATGCCCGAGGTCCCGGATGACGACCATCAGGTTGATGATCAGCCAGCCATGATGAGGCTGCCCTTGCCGAATATCTCGTCCGCGCAGGTCATGCGGCATGCTGGTACTCGTGGAGGATGCCGCCGAGGCGGTCGCGTCTTCGTATGTTGAGACGGGCCATCTTGGCCGGATCGGCGATCTGCGTGGGCAGCGGGTGCAGCGGGCGTGCGTTGGCGATGGCCTGGTGTGGGCGGTGTCCGTTGTAGAAATGTGCGAACTCGTGGAGGGCATGCAACAGGTGCTGCTGGTTCCAGATCAAGGTCTGAGGTTCCCTCGATAGCGGAGCGGGTCAGCCGGTTACGGATCCGCCATTCCGGGTCGCTGCCGCGGCCACGACGTCCGCGCTGGGTGAGGGTGACCCGGCGGCGGACCTCCGTGACGGCCCGGTTGGCCAGCTGCACGACGTGGAAGTGGTCCATGACCAGCAGCGCGTGTGGCAGCACTTGCCGGATTGCGGCCTTGAACACGTGCACATGTCGATCGCGACCGCCGTGACCTGCTCGCGCCAGGCGGGTGGGGCGAGCGGCCGGCCAGCCGGTGACCGCGGCGGTGGTGCGGCCGCCTTCGACCTGGGCCAGCAGCCCTTGGCCGCCGGACAGATCACAGAAGCCGACGTGCCACCGGTCCGCGGTCGTGGTCCACGAACCGGCCAGCTCATCCCAGCTCCAGCGGGGCTTGCCCCGGCGGACCTCGTCGATCCCGAGCACCGCGACCGGCTCGGGCTAGGCCGGCAACACCGCGGTGGCGTGGGTGGTGAACGCGTTGGCCACGATCGGCCACGAGATGCCGTGGTCCCGGGCGGTCTGCACGATCGTGCGCCCGCCGTCGGCGACCGCCGCCCCGGCCGCCTGCCGCAGTCGTGTGGTCAGCCGTGAACGGGCCGGGACCTGGGCGACCTGCTCCGTGAACGACCTGCGCGGACAGGCCGGGGTCGAGCAGTACCAGCGTCGTTTGCGCCAGCGCAGCCGCACACGCCGACCGGCGACCGGCAGGTCCCGCGGCCGGGTCGTGGCCCACTGCTTCACCCGCACCGCCCGCTGCCCGCACTGCGGGCAGCATCGTGCCTGCTCACAACCGGTGGACAGGTCCACCACCGGGACACCGGTAGCGTCCAGCCCAACCCGCTCCACCACCAGGCCGTCCAGCCCCAGCAGCCGCGTCATATCGTTGACCATGCTCGCGGCTCTTCACTTGTGACCATCCGAACTAGACACTCAGATGATCACCGACGGGCTGCGAGCCCTTCACGCTCGGGTCGCCTCAGCCGCTAACCACGCCCGGCGGCGTGATGGCGCACAACTCCAGCTGCAACCGTTCAACCAGACGATCACCCCGCCACCAGCCCCGACTGGTACGCGAAGACCACCAGTTGGGCCCGGTCCCGGGCGCCCAGTTTGACCATCGCCCGGCTGACGTGGGTCCGGGCGGTGGCCGGGCTGACCACCAGCCGGTCGGCGATCTCGGAGTTGCTCAGCCCCTCGCCGACCAGCCCGACGACCTCCCGCTCCCGGTCGGTCAGCGCGCCGAGCCGGGGGTGCGGGCGGGGAATCCGGGCCGGCCGGGTGGCGAACTCCCGGACCACCCGCCGGGTCACCGACGGCGACAGCAGCGCCTCCCCCTCCGCCACCAGCCGGATCGCCCGCAGCAGCTCGGCCGGGCGGGTGTCCTTGGTGAGGAAACCGCTCGCCCCGTGCCGCAGCGCGTCGAAGACGTACTCGTCCAGCTCGAAGGTGGTCAGCACCACCACCCGGGTCCCGCTCAGCTCCGGATCGGCGACGATCCGCCGGGTCGCCTCGATGCCGTCGATGCCGGGCATCCGGACGTCCATCAGGACCAGGTCGGGCCGCTCCCGGCGGGCCAGCTCGACCGCGGCCAGCCCGTCGGCCGCCTCGCCCGCCACCGCGAGGTCGTCCTCGCTCTCCACCAGGGCCCGCAGGCCGATCCGGACCAGGTCCTGGTCGTCGGCGATCAACACCCTGATCATGTGAGCTCCTCCAGTGGCAGCGTCGCGTACACCCGGAATCCCCCCGCCGGCCCGGGCCCGGCGGTGAAGGTCCCGCCCAGCGCGGTGACCCGCTCGCGCATCCCGGCCAGACCGTGCCCGCCGCCGGGCCCCGCCCCGGACCGGCCGCCGTCGGGGCCGGCGGTCGCCGCGCCGCGGCCGGTGTCGGTCACCTCCACGCTGACCTCGGTGGGCGCGTAACCGACCCGGACGGCGGCGGTGGCCCGGCCGGCGTGGCGCAGCACGTTGGTCAGCGACT